>NZ_JACJRY010000020.1:0-128961 GCF_014697485.1 Anabaena sp. FACHB-83
TTGAGGTACTCATTTTTTAGCATTTGAGCCTCTTTTTCACTTGCTTTTCTTCTTTTATTTTCCGACTCTGAGAATGAATACTCACACCCTTGTAAAAAACCTACACCTGTCAGACTCCCCTCTCTCCCCACACTCCCCACACCCGCTACCCATACGTGAGAAATTCGAGTGTACTCTGCGCCTTTTCTGATTGTTGATCTACCGAGATGGATGTACGACCTTGCCCATAGCCGATTACAATGAAAACGCGATCGCACTTTCTCAAGGAGTATGCAGCAGTGCAGCCGGATTTACTGGGCTTAGAAATTAGTAAGGGAGAATTGAGGCGTTTGACTGGGTTTGACCCAGAAGATGTTTTCCGGCCTTCGGTTATGAAAGATAAAGAGAAGCGATTTGGCTTTTTAATCAACGAATTGCTGGTGGCTTTAGCACTCACACCAATTATTGTGGGTTTTATTTATGCGTTTATTATTTTGCCAACTATTGGTTCTTCCATCACATTAGGCATTATTTTATTAATTTTAGTACCGTTGGCTGTACTTGTTGGGCGATCGCTCTGGCGCAAGTTCACTTGTCCGCAAGCACTCACCATACTTTTAGATGAAGTCGATCAATATCACGCTGTAATTAACGCCATAGATATTCACGACCAATTAGCCACCTCAAATAACGCCCTCAACGACAGAGAACAAGTAATTTCAGCCTTACAATTAATTCGGGAAGATTTAGTCCGCGCCTTAAAAACCGAGCGAGTTTTACGGGACAATAAAAAACTCCTGGCGAATAATCAAGAATTATTTGTGAATAATTTAGCCAATCTGCAAGCTTTACAAGTCAGTACCCAAGCTGGCGAATATGCTCAACTACTCAATCAATCATTGCAGATTGCTCTTGATGTACAAGCCGAAATTAGAAAGTTGCAAAAGCCTTAATTCAAGATTGCATTGCCGCAATTTTGCTCAGATTTCTACTGGAGGATGCCAGCCTGCGGAAACCCAAGCTTGTCTGACAACAACAGCATAGGGATTATTCAATTGCAGAGCTAAAACAGTCGCGCGACCACAGGTAGTTAAACCTACAATCTGACTACCATCGTCTGTCCAAGTAAAATGATCTGACCACTTTTGTTGACGAGGGTTGAATAGTTTGACTTTAGAGTTAGTTATGGGATCTTTGGCATAGGCAGGACTTACGCAAAATCATGAAAAAACGAACCGCAAAGGGCGCAAAGGACACGAAGTTAAGAGGATTTGATAGGGTTCTTGCGTAAGTCCTAATAGGTTTGAATACCTTTGTAGGAATTACATAACCGACAGGCAAGCCAGAGATTTTCTTCATCATCAGTACCACCTGCTGCTTTGGGTACAATGTGTTCAATTTCGAGAATGCCTAGAACATACTTTTGAAGACTGCGGCAGTAACCGCACTGATTGTTGGCTTGTGTCCTGATTCTTACACGGACTGCTTCTGGAATTTGGCTCACTGGCTTAAAGGCTCAATTAATCCACGTTTGACAGCTTCATGTAGAGCAGTTGCTTTCCGTAAGAGTCCTTCTTGATAAATTTGCATCAAGTTTTGTAACTCTGGACGCTCATTATCGGTAATAGTCCCTGCTTGTTGACGCTCAAGTAATTCACTCAATCTGCTATCCTGTTCGGGTTCCATTTGCAATTCAGTCAAAGCTAGAATTTGTTCATTGGCAAGAACTGAGACAGGTTCTAAATTATTAACTTCTGCTCTCACAGATGGAATCGACAGTTGAATTGTATCTGCCAAAATACTAGCAACATCCCGATTTGCCAATTTCGCAAAACGTTCAGCATGTTGGTAAATCTCATCTGGTAAGGTGATAGTGATTTGAGTACTCATAACGCAAATAAGAATATTCCTCTGGATTTTTCCCTGCGATCGCTGTTTTTCTAATTAAGTTACAAGAAGTAAGTAAGCATTTCAATAATAAAAGTAAATTATAAGCTTTTACTTGTTAGGACGTACCACACTAATCAATTTACCTAATAAAGGTTCGTTAGCTAATATTGCTGTATGAATTCGTGCAGCTAAACTACTGCGTTCTGAATCGTCTGTGCAAATAATAATACCAGCATGACTGGTAAATGAACGATGCAAGCGTTTGAAGTCCCGACGGTTGAGGGTTAAAACAACTCGCTCGTTATTGCTGGCAAATGTTAGAACTTCATCATCGGGAATTTTTAAATTAGCTTTGCCAGCTTCTTGAACAGTTAGCACATCATGTTTTAAATCACGCAAGTACTCAACAACTTCTAAGGGAAATTATTCATCTGCATACAAACGAGCCATTAATCTTCTTCATTCTCCTGAATGGCTGTTTCAATTTCCTCTGGGTAGACTGTGGCATAAACCCAAGCATTAGTTAAGTCAGTTGCCGATAAAGTTGGATAATCTCTCAACAATTGAGCTTCACTAATACCTAATCTTCTAGCATTGATTAATACCCACACAGGAATACGTGTATCAGAAATACAAGCATCTCCACCACATACGCCAGGAGTTTTTTCAATACCTCGCCAAGAGTTACCTAAACTTTGAGCAAGCATTTGAATTGCTTGTGCTTTCTCGTTTGGTGTCAAGGCAAGTAATTCTGGCTCTAGTTTTTGCAGCGTCATATCATTATTGCCAAGTCAGCAGGAAGAAAGACTACATCTAATATTTTAACTAGAACAGGAATACACCATTTTTGCGAGATAATAAAAAATCGCTGGCAAATCATTGAGTGAATCTGCCAACCTAAACACTCACTATTCAAGCTGGTATATATATTTAACTGCTAAATTATTGCAGATTATTCTCTCAAGTCTGAAATATCCCACACAACAGTTGTGCTGCTGACTCTCATGAGTAACAAACCCAAAATAATTGTTTTAGATGATGATCCTACTGGTTCGCAAACAGTCCACAGTTGCTTGCTGCTGATGCGCTGGGATGTGGATACTTTACGCATTGGTTTGCGTGATGAATCACCGATTTTTTTTGTCCTGACTAACACCCGTGCGCTACCTCCAGAGTCAGCCGCAGCTGTAACTAGAGAAGTTTGTCAAAATTTAAAACAAGCAATAGCGGCTGAAGGAGTTAACGATTTTTTGGTTGTTAGCCGTTCTGATTCTACTTTACGCGGTCATTATCCCATTGAGACGGATGCGATCGCCGATGAACTCGGTTCTTTTGATGCTCATTTTCTCGTACCAGCATTTTTTGTTGGCGAAGCCTCTCGAAGAGAAGGCGGACGCATCACCTGTGACAGTATCCATTACTTAATTATTGATGGTGTCCCAACTCCAGTACATGAAACTGAGTTTGCCCGCGATTCTGTATTTGGTTATCATCACAGTTACTTACCCAAATATGTTGAAGAAAAGACTCAAGGGCGCATCAGCGCGGAGTCTGTCACCCGCTTTTTACTGGCTGATATTCGTGCTGGTAGCTTAGAACGCTTGCTGCAACTCACTGGTAATCAGTGCGCTGTAGTTGATGGTGAAACTCAAGCTGACCTGGATATGTTCGCCAAAGATTTATTAGCCGCCGCCAGCCAAGGTAAACGCTTTTTATTTCGTAGCGCCGCCAGTATTTTAACAGCTTTGGCTGCCTTACCTCCCCAACCGATTGCGTCCGAAAACATGGCTAAATACGTGCGCCAAGGTAAACCGGGTGCAGTCATTGTCGGTTCCCATGTCAAAAAAACAACTCAACAGTTAGAAGCTTTATTGCAAACAGCAGGAACAGTGGGAATTGAAGTTGAGGTACAAAGATTACTCGATCATCAAGAAAATTCTGCTACTACTTTGCTGACTGAGACATTAGCAAATATTCAGACTGTACATAACGCTGGCAAAACACCTGTTGTTTATACTAGTCGTCAAGAACTCACCTTTAATGATGTTAAAACGCGGTTAGATTTTGGGATTCAAGTTTCTAGTTTATTGATGGATATTGTGCGGGGCTTACCTGCTGATATTGGCTTTTTAATTAGCAAAGGTGGAATTACCTCTAATGATGTTTTGAGTACTGGCTTGGCTTTAACAACCGCCAGATTACTCGGACAAATTCTCGCTGGTTGTTCAATGGTAACTACACCTGCTAACCATCCCCAATTTCCCAATTTACCAGTTGTACTATTTCCCGGTAATGTTGGCGATGCTAATGCCTTGGCAACAGTTTATCAACGGTTAACTAAAGAATTATGAAGTGTGAAGTCTGAAGTCTGAAATTTCATCCTGGTCTATGAGTTTGTTCTGCAAACGTTATTTGTCATTGGATATTGATAAAATCACCTTTTTTCTAGTGAACTCTTGACTGAAAACGGCTTACGAATTATTCCTTGATGAGTGAATTAATTTTATACTTCATACTTCACACTTCAGTTGATTTTTGACTCTTGACTAATGACAATCTGCAAAAAACAGTGCAATATGTATGCCTAATAGCTGTCCGTATGTCTAGTTAAGAATAATAAATCAGGGTTGATACAAAATGTTTGTTCTGAAATACTTCAGAAACATGAGTTCAGTGAAAAACTCAAAAGTTCTGAGCCGCAGCTGTTGGTGCATCCTCCGGGAGATCACAGAAGCGTTGACAGTACTCAGTCCTCATAACTTTCTTGGGTGAGAATGTTGTTCCGTCGAGTAACTAATTTAAGATAAGTAATTACCCGGAGTTTCCGTTGTGTTTATGGCTGGTGCTGCATGACTTCTGATTTTGCTATCCCCAATCCAGAGTCAAATTCTGCGCTTCCTGATGCAGAATCCATCACTCATCTATCTGAAATAGATGTAAATTCCACGGTTTCTCAGATTGAACCGAATTCTACCGTTTTTGAGCCAGATCCCCATTCTGTGATTCCAGATACGGAATTATCATCTGTTCTCCTTTATTTAAAATCAAATTCTCCGCCTTTAGTGTTAAATCCAGAATCTGTCCCCGAAGAATCAGAGTCAAATGCTCCACTTTTGGATGTAGAGTTAAATCCTGCACCAGAAGAATTGGAATTAAATTTGGCTAAGGACTTAGAAGCGAATGCTGAAGTCCCCTATACAGATGCGAGTTCTACTCTTTGGGATGTGACAGAAACCGAAGTAGACAATCGACTCAAAAATCATATCCAAGTCCAGTTCAAACATGAAGACGGCAAACTGTTAGTGATTTTACCGACCGAATCCCAGTTACCTGCTTCGGAACTGGCTTGGTCTGATATTTGGCAACAGTTAAAGGTGCGATTAAATGCAGGCGATCGCTTAAGGATACCAAATACACCAGTGCATTTGATCGCCCATGACCGCTTGTTAGATAGCAGACAACTGCAAGATTTAGCCGACAGCTTTAGTGAAGTCCAACTCCAGCTAAAATATGTCGCTACGAGTCGTAGACAAACTGCGATCGCTGCTGTCACATCAGGGTATTCTGTAGAACAACTACAGCCCCAAACTTCCCTCAGTTCCGAACCCCAAGCCACACCCACCACCCACGCCGACGCACTCTATCTCGAAATGACCGTGCGTTCAGGAGTGGAAATTCGCCATCCCGGCACAGTAATTTTGCTAGGAGATGTCAATCCAGGTGGTATCGTAGTTGCAGAAGGAGATATTTTAGTCTGGGGGCGTTTACGTGGAATTGCTCATGCTGGTGCTGGGGGGAACCGTGAGTGCCTAATTATGGCTTTGCAAATGGAACCAACTCAATTGCGAATCGCCGATGCTGTAGCTAGAGCGCCAGAGAAGCTACCAGCACAATTTTCTCCCGAAGTGGCACATATCACGCCGCAAGGAATTCGCATCGCTAGGGCTACGGATTTTTCTAGAAATCAATTAGCTAGGATAAATCCAGTACCATAAATATCTATTATAATTCCTGAACCCTCATCGCTCGCAACTCTGAACATGACTCGCATTATTGTGATTACCTCCGGCAAAGGAGGGGTGGGTAAAACTACAGTGTCAGCAAACCTCGGTATGGCCCTGGCTAAAATGGGTCGTCAAATTGCCTTGGTTGATGCAGATTTTGGTTTAAGAAATTTGGACTTGCTGTTAGGGCTAGAAAACCGCATTGTCTACACAGCCGTAGAAGTTCTCTCTAGAGAATGTCGGTTAGAACAAGCTTTAGTCAAAGACAAACGCCAAACTAACCTCGTACTTCTACCAGCAGCCCAAAATCGTTCCAAAGATGCAGTTACCCCCGAACAAATGAAGTTATTGGTGAATGCACTAGCCCAAAAATATCAGTATGTCATTATTGATAGTCCGGCGGGAATTGAAAACGGATTTAAAAATGCGATCGCCCCAGCCAAAGAAGCCCTAATTGTAACTACACCGGAAATCTCCGCAGTTCGAGATGCTGACCGGGTAGTTGGGTTACTAGAAGCACAAGGTGTTAAGCGTGTACACTTAATAATAAACCGCATCAGACCAGCAATGGTACGGGCAAATGATATGATGTCTGTCCAAGATGTTCAGGAACTGCTTGCAATTCCCTTGATTGGCGTGATCCCTGACGATGAGCGTGTAATTGTCTCTACCAATCGCGGCGAACCCTTGGTATTAGGGGATACTCCCTCTTTAGCTGCTATAGCTGTAGAAAATATTGCTCGGAGATTGGAAGGAGAAACAGTCGAATTCTTGGATCTCGACGCACCCCCAGATAACATCTTCGCCCGATTGCGTAAGTTGTTATGGACAAAGATTGTTTAATGTTTCAGTCTCCTGATATCTATTAGCAATGATCATTGAACTTATCGAACGACTTTTTTCTCGACCTCCTGAAAACAGTCGCAATCAAGTTAAACGTCGCCTACAAGTAGTCATAGCCCACGACCGCGCTGATCTAGATGCTCAGACGTTAGAAAAAATGCGTCAAGAAATTCTAGATATTGTCTGTCGTTATGTGGAAATTGAAACTGATGGCTTGGAATTTACGCTCGAAAGTAACCAAAGAACCACAGCTTTGATTGCCAATTTACCAATTCGGCGGGTGAAAGACTCTCTGCCTCTTTTGGAAAGTGGTGATAAATCACAGTAGTTGTTCAGAAAGTGCTGAGTGCTGAGGAGTCACTGCGTTGAGCGGCTCTGCTGACTCCCTCCGTGGCGTTGCTAAGTAAAAACATACAAACCCTCTAGTTCCTAGTCTCTAGTCTCTAGCCTCTCTTTCATACTTGCTTGGTGGTAAAAATTCTTTTGTATTTTGGGCAAACTAAACTAGCCAAATACATCAGATATGTAATGAAATCACTGTTATTTCCGCAACTAATTTCTTTGAGTTTGCTAGTTTTTACTACTTTACTGACAAATTGTCAAGTATCTCAAGCATCTCAAGTATCCACTCTCCAAGCATCAGGTGTGAAAGAAAGTAAAATTATTGGAGGTGCAATTGATTGCGACAATGATGGGCGACAAAATGACTCACGCATTGATGATGATGGTGATGGTATTCCCGATAGATGTGAGATTGGTCATTCTGCAACCGCAAAACAGGAAATTGACACTCCAAAACAACTGTTTGAGAAGCTAATGCAGTCCCTCACAGAGATGACTGAAGGTTGCGAAGACAAGACAAAAGTAAAAGCAGGTGTAGTTTATAGAATTTGTACTATCAATAATGAACCTGTGACAGCTTCAGAAGCACTTTTAGAAGTCGGAGATGGGGTAGGTTTCTGGTTCAGAAATAACAAAGTTATAGCCATCAGGTATTTCCATTCTGGAGAAACTTTGTTTTTCGATGATGAACAATTAATTGCTAAATTTTCTGACGATGAAAAACTACAAAGTGAATTTTCCGATGAAGAACGTCGGGAAGCTGAGAATTTAGCCCAGTCTGGCTACCAAAATATTTTTCAAGTTTTTACTGAGTAATTTCCCTAATTTCTCATACCATTTTGGATTTTGGATTGGGTAAGGGTTGATCGGTAAGCTTTTGAGCCATCAATCTGTCGCAATCATTTTTTAATTTGGTATCAGTAAAATCCGATTTTGGAATTTTTCTAGGAGGCGTTGCTGATTTTAGAGACGCAAAAACATCTGAAAGTTTAACTTGTGGATGTTTTTCATCTCACTTTCAGCAACGCTGACTATTTTGTCAAGTATTAGACAGTAATAGACGCGATCGCTCGCGCCACTATTTAGCCTTATACTGCTTCTGTATTCTTTTCTCCAGTCCGAATCCGCACTACTTGTTCAACAGGAGAGATGAAGATTTTACCATCACCAATTTCGCCAGTGCGGGCAGCAGAAATAATTTTGTCTACCACCATATCAACTTGGTTATCTTCAACCACAATTTCTACTTTCAGTTTTTGCAGAAACTCAACAGTGTATTCTGAACCACGATAGCGTTCGGTTTGTCCTTTTTGCCGTCCAAAACCTCGCACTTCAGAAACTGTCATCCCCACGATACCCGCATTAACCAAAGCAATCTTCACTTCGTCAAGCTTAAATGGGCGAATAATTGCTTCTACTTTTTTCATGTATTTGACTCCTTAATCTTAAATAGGTTCGTTTATCTATCTAAGCAGATCAATCGTCTGACATTCTTACCAATAACCCGATTACCAAAACATAATGTAATAATTGCAACTTTTTTTAAAGTGTCTGGTTTTTGTCTATGCAGTTTTAGCAATTCAGATTGAAGTCCAAAATAGGGAGATATACAAGGAGCGAGTTGAAACTTGCTTGATTTACCTTAAAGATAGAAAAATTCTATATTTAAGTAGATTTGTTAACAATTCATGGCCAAATTAGTTACTTTGATGGGCAAATAAGGGCCTTACAATTAAATACCCAGCACCAAAAGCTGTCAGCATAACTAACACAATAGTAATCACTAATCCCCAACCATTAATTTCCCTCTTTTCCGGTTCCCTAGAAGGATAATAACTGACAGGCTGTTCCTCAATAAAGATGGTTTCCGGCTGGGGAGAACCTATTTCGACCACAGGTAAAGGAAAAGGACGGCGTTTGGCTTTTGGCGGGGCGGCTGGACGCGGACGCGCTGACTGTGAACGTGGGCGTGCTTCTTTTTTTGGCTGTTTGGGGAAATTTTTCACTTCACCACTAGCACGGCTGGGCGGGTTACTATCCTTACTTTCGGGGACACGGAAATCAACTAGTTTTTGCAATTGGGAAACAGACTGCAAGACTTTGGCAATTTCTTGGCGGAGAAATTTATTTTCTTGCACCAGTTGTTGATTTTTCGCGTTGAGTGCATCTAACTGGGCTTGGGTTGCTTCTAACTCTGCTGCCAATTCCCGATATACGTACAATGGCACAGAGGAGGGATGATTTGGAGAAGCGGGCCGTTTTGCAGAGTGGCTATGAACAGCTGCTGTGGTTGTTCGCATCGGTGAATTGGTATCAAAAGTTAAGGTAATGGAATTTTACAGAAATGCTAGGGGAAATGGCTAGATATGAAACTATGCCCAAGAATAATAGATAAATGCCGAGATAGCAAAGATTTTTTTCGGTCGAGTCAATACCTAAAAATCGCCATAACAAGCAACTAACAACTTACAATATTCCACTAAATACAGGTCAATTTCGTAACAAAGGAAAAAAGTGTCCTACAGGCCCTTGACCTTTGCCTATACTGAGTGAGTAAGCAAGAGCAGTTGTAACATAGTCTTTTGCTTGTTTGACAGATGTTAACAAATCCTTGCCCATTGCCAAATTAGCGGCGATCGCAGCTGATAGAGTACAACCAGTACCGTGGGTATTTTGCGTGTCTATTTGCTGTGTTGTCAAGAGTTCCAAACAATCGCCATCAAACCAGATATCCACCCCACGGGCATTGCCCTGCATCCCGCCACCTTTGACTAAAACACTTTGCGCTTTGAAATTACGGTGAATAGTTTGGGCAGCCGCCCTCATATCATCTAGAGTATTAATCGGGAAACCGCTTAAAATCTGCGCCTCATAGCGGTTAGGGGTAATAATTACCGCCTGGGGAATTAACTGCTGACATAAAGTTTTAATTGCATCATCATCAATTAACTGCGCCCCTGTGCGAGATACCATCACCGGGTCAACCACTAAATTATTAATTTCTAAAGCCTCTACTTGCTGGGCTACAGCCGCAATAATTTCTTGATTTAGCAACATTCCCGTTTTCGCAGCGATAACGCCAATATCCTCTGCTACCACTTGCATTTGGGCAACAACAGCCTCCGGTGGCATTGCATCCACTCGCCTCACCCCCAAGGTATTTTGCGCCGTCACGCAGGTTACAGCACTAGTACCGTGGACACAGTGAAAGGCAAAGGTGCGTAAATCAGCTTGTATCCCTGCACCACCGCCACTATCAGAACCAGCAATAGTTAAAGCTACAGGTATTTTTGATGTTGTTTCGGCATTCATAAGGGGAGTTGGGGTGTGAGGGGGGCGAGGTGGACAAGGGAGACAAGGTAGAAGGAATGACTAATGACCAATGACTAATAACCATTGACAACTTCTAGAGTCACTTCATTTCATACTTCACACTTCAGACTTCATACTTCACTTAACCTTCAATAAAGGGTTTGGTTGTGGGTTTTGGGGTCTGGTTTGTGGCACAACTGTAAGATAAGGTTGCAATTTTGCGGAGTCAACCCAGCCAGAGTAATATTTTACGCTGGTAGACTTGGGAGAAATATCAAGTAACTCTAAATCACCGCGCATTGCATTCCAATTCCTTGCTAATTCTGGGTTTGGGTTGAGTTGTCCAGAACCGATACCTTGAGGGCCGCCGCCAACTAAATTGAGAGAAACTTCATCTAAGGCACGAATAAAGCGTTGTCCATTCCAGTGCCATTCAAAACCAGGCCATTCAATAGGTGTTTTTCCTGCGGGTAAAGAACGCCCAAACTCATACTTACTTGCACCTTCATTGAGTTTTGCTGTGAAGCCTTGAGGATATGTCACCTCGTAACGTCCTTTGTTCGTTTGGAAATTCACAGGACTCCACCACAAAACTTCTACAGTCTGATTAGCTGATAAAGAAGCAGCAGACTTTTGATTAGTTGAGGCACTGTAAATTGGTAATGTTTCTGGCACTTTAGCCATTGCAGTAAAGCGCCAACAAGACCAACTCTCTGGGTTATCAGCAGCTTGCCATTTCACTTGGCAAACACCGTTAGCACTACTAACCCACAGACTGTTATTTTCTAATCTCAGTTTGTCAGGAATTGCCCCAACTAAAGGACTGTTATGTGTGGTGTATGTACTTAAAGAACCATCAGGACGATAAGCAACTAATCCCTTGGCGGGAATGTAGAGATTTCCTTCACCACTCACATTAGTACCCATCCAAAAAGTTGGACTATTAACATCGCCAGTAATGGCTAAATCTGTGATTTGTGTAAATGCCAGGGCTTCTGGTTGAATTAAGCTAAATTTATCAGTTTTTGGGTCATAACTAACAATGGTGGCAATACCGTTGTTACCTTCACCTTGCTCAAAGGCAATTGACCACCAAATCTGATCGCCATAAATTAAATTAGATGTAATTCTTGGCACACCTAACAAATTTCCTTCGGCAGAAAATCCGGCTTTTACTGCTGCATTTTGCAAATCTTTAAGGGTGTATAAAGTTTGGCGTTGAGGAGTTTTATTATTAGGTGTAATTAATTCAAAAACAATTTTATCTTTGGTTGGATCTTTGACTTCTGGGCGGGAGAGATTATTATCAGAATTTAAAGAATAATTTGGCTCTTGAATCACCCGATACTGATAAGTTTTACCCTGCAAGTTAATATTTTTGAACTTGGGATTTACTATCTCTTGGGCAAAAGCGGTATAGTTGGTTGGTGGTTGTAAGTCTTTGGGTAAAGTTCCTTTTTGGACTGTCCAAGTATTATTAGCTCGACAGAAAACAAAATCTTGCTTTAAAGTTTGAAATCTAATCGTGTCATCATTAGCTATGATATTGCGAATATGCCAATCAAACCTGTCATAAAAGCCTTCGTTTGGCTTTTGTCCTGGTAAAGCCACAACCTCAGCTTGGGGACAGTTTTCTACTTTCGCTTTCACGGTATTTGTAGCTTGAGAGATGCCGTCAATACTAGAACTACAAGCACCAAGAAGTAATAAGACACCCAAAACAGCAATATTTTTTTGCATAACCAATTCTCATCTCTTGACCAAGATGAATGATTTTTTATTTCTGTTTTTAACTACAATTTCTCTAGACAAGATTTCCCAAAATTTTGCAAAAAAATTAATTCATTTGGTTAAGATATTTGCTGGAAAAATGCTCAGGAAATTAGATCCCCGACTTATATAATAAATCGGGGATCTGATTTTGCTTTGCTTCTCAATATACCTTGCAATTTCCTAGAACTGATGACGGCGGGAAGATTAACTTTGTTCCCCGCGTAAATTTTGTAATGCTCCCTGTAAATATTTAGCCCATTGGGTGGCTAAGGGAATTTCTGTAAATGGGACAAGTACAGATTTAGCGGGTTCAGCAATAACAAATTCTATTTTGATATCTCGACCTCTGGCGGGTGGTGCTTCTATATTAACGATTGTATCGTTGACCAAAAGATTGATTTTTTTGACATCAAGTAAAGAAAAAGTTTCTACATTGATTGGGCCTTTAGTTGTGGGTTTACCCCAAGTAAGATTGTTGTCTTTTTGACCTAATACAGCATAAATATCATATTTGGCTCGTTCAAATTGTGCTGCCCAAGTTCGGTAAGCTTCGACCTTTTGATATTCTTTAGATCCTTGCCAAGCTAACCAAAAAAACGCTATCAACAAAGGCAACCATAAAAGACCACGTTCCATCGTTTAACAAATCCTGAGTCGTAAGTGAAGGTTTAACTAACTAAAGTGACAATTACACCAATCAGGGATGTAAATAAGTTATGTTAGTGAGCAAACTGGCAAAAGCGTTAACGAGTTAATATGAGAAGGCTATTATTATTGTGCCTGTTTATTATTGGGCTGGGTGCTGCTGTTTTTGGATTTTTAAATTTTCAGGGACTAGCAGCAAAAGGTGATTTTGAAACGATTGTGCTTGATTTTCGGGAAGATATTGCTAAAGATGAAATAGACCGAGACTTGCAAGCGATCGCTCAACAATACAACGTCACACCCCAATTAGATAATAAATTTTCTGCACAAGACAATGTGTATATTATCAAAGGCGATCGCCAAAGGCTGCAACAACTGAAAAAATCTCAGTTTGCCAAAGCCACAGAATTTATTGAACCAAATTACATCTATAGAATTCCCCCAGAACCTCAAACCACCGTTCTTGGAGAACTCACCCCGCCCCAAAATAAAGAAGTCAAACCTTCCTTAATCGGCCCCAACGACCCATATTACAGCAAGCAGTGGAACCTCCACAAAATCGGCATTGAAGGCGCATGGACTGAAAGCAAAGGTAGCGGCATCACCGTTGCAGTCATTGATACTGGTGTTACCCAAGTACGCGACTTAAAAGAGACAAAATTTGTCAAAGGCTACGATTTTGTCAATGACCGAGAACAAGCCACCGATGACTATGGTCATGGTACACACGTTGCAGGTACAGTCGCCCAAGCTACCAATAATCAATATGGTGTCGCGGGTGTTGCTTACGAAGCCACTCTTATGCCACTCAAAGTTTTAAATGAAAATGGTGGTGGTACAGTTGCTGATATTGCCGAAGCCATTAAATTTGCCGCCGATAAAGGTGCAGATGTCATTAATATGAGCTTGGGTGGTGGCGGTGAAAGCCAGTTAATGAAAGATGCTATTGATTATGCCTATAGAAAAGGTGTAGTCATCATTGCGGCGGCTGGTAATGAAAGTGCTAATGGTGCAAGCTATCCCGCCCGTTACCCCCATGTGATTGGTGTTTCCGCCTTCGGCCCAGAAGGTGAAAAAGCAGACTACTCTAACTATGGTGCTGGCGTAGATATTTCCGCCCCTGGTGGTAGTGACACTGGCAAGATTTTGCAAGAAACCATCAACGAAAATGGCGAAAGTGAATTTTTGGGACTCAAAGGTACAAGTATGGCTGCGCCTCACGTTGCAGGTGTAGCGGCTTTAATCAAAGCCAAAGGTATCGAAAACCCCGATGACATTTTAAAAGTTCTCAAACAGTCAGCTAGAGTTATTCAAGATGATGGGTTGAACTATTACGGTGCTGGACAACTCAACGCCGAAGCCGCAGTTAAACTAGCAGCCCAAGGACAACTCAGTTTCCCCGATTTCTTCCGGTGGTTGCGCGATAACGGTTATATTAACCCCGGCTTTTGGATAGATGGCGGTGCAGTGGCACTGTTGCCAAAAATTTTAATGGTAGTCGGTTCCTATTTACTGGCTTGGTTTTTACGGGTTTATTTCCCCTTTACCTGGAGTTGGGCTTTATTTAGTGGCTTAACTTTTGGTAGTTCTGGGTTATTTTTCCTCAAAGGTATCTATATATTTGATTTACCCCAGTGGCCTTTCCGCCTGTTAGGCAGTTCTCTACCTGAGTTGGGTAACACACTACAAGGTACAGATGCTTTTAATCCTGTATTTGCCAGTGTCTTAATTCCGCTTGTTTTAGTTGTATTCCTGCTAGGACATCCTAGTTGGAAATGGTTTGCCGTTGGTTCTACTTTAGGTGTGGCTGCTTGCTTGACAGTCAGTGCCATTTATGATCCAGCCGTTTGGGGTTTGGGTAGCGGTAACTTAGCAAGAACATTCCTCATTGTTAATGCTTTACTCTGTTACGGACTAGCCCGTTTGGCAGTTAACAACGAAAGACAAGTGGCATAAAATATCAGGGAATAGTGAGTGGGGAGTAGTGAGTAGTGAAAAATCCCCACTCCCTACTCCCTACTCTCTACTCCCCCATCTTATGAGCATCACAATTACAGGTACTATTGAACGTCGAGATATTGGTATGGGCGCTTGGGCTTTAGTCTCAGGTGACGGCATGACTTATGAAATTCTCAAAGGCGCTGATAAAAGCTTGCTCAAAGCTGGGCAGCAAGCTAAAGTCACAGGACAAGTGCGTGAAGATATCATGACAGCAGCAATGATTGGCCCAGTCTTAGAAGTAAAATCTTTTGAAATCCTTAATTCTCATTAGCAGTAGGATTTAAAACTGCTTGCAGACGAGTTCTAAACTCCCCTTTGGGGTGTCCGCCTTTGACTTCACCAATAATCTGAAATTCTCCCTCTGGCGCATCACAAATAATATAAGTAGGCCAGCCCATTTCTGATTTATCGGGATACTGGGTGAGCAAAATTTTCCGATATTTGCGATAAGTGGCTGTATCTTGCATTTTCACATCAATAAACTGCAAACCCAATTCTTCGGCTACTTTTTGGTCATAAAAAGCCATTTTATGGCAAATGCCGCAGTCTTCAGACGAAAATTTAATTACAGATAAACTCATATAATTTTGCGCCTCCCTGAAAATAGGCAATACATCGTATCATACTTATTCAAAGTAAGCATCTTACTAAAGGATGAGCGCCCAGGATAGCGCAATTAATGAAAATTAAAGTCCGAAATTGAGAGTTTTATCCAAAAAAAATAATTTTCAGGAAATACTCATAGTGTGGAAAAGCTGTTGACTAGGCGACGGAATTTAGCCAAAACCTAAGCTATGACTTTGTTCCAGATGGGGCAATGAACTCAAAAAAATTAATTTTTTAGCAATCTGTAATCTGGTTTTGACAAATCAGTAGAAATCTGACTATAAACTATGATAGGATGTACAAACTTACGATTCTCATCCAGGGTAGCTTCTGCAAAGCAACTGAGCGATCGCAAAAATATTTCCACAATCCATCTCCTACTTGTGAATAGTAGAAGGTAAATAAGTGAGTTTTATCTTAATAAACACTAAAAGTGTTTGATAAACTCTATCGGTGGCATGATAACTGCGAAGATTCAGATGGAAGTTAAGTCAATAAATGCTGACACTGATAGTCAAAAAACACTATTTGCACTAGTATATTGTCTGAAACTTACGCTAGAATATACGCCTAAGCAACTACCAACAAAAGACAATAATTGTCTCAACAATCGCCAAGTAAGTGTTAGTTAATCCAGGGAGTTAGATATCAGGGTACATCTACCAATTAATTGTTCCAAGGTCTAGCAAAGTCTTCCGGAACAATTACCATAAAGGTTTTTGGGTGCTTCAAAAGTAAAAATATAGTTGTATCTACCAAGCAGGAAAGTTAGTTATCTTAGTACAACTACCAATAATCTGTTTCCAGGATTTAGAAGTATGTTCCGGATAAAAATTCCAAAAATCAGTATGCTGCTAAAACAGCATAAAAAAATCTACCAGTTATGGCCAGTGCATAGGGGAGTTAGTTATTAGGGCGCGTCGATTGATAATATATTTATTCGAGAATTTATCAATATCTTCCGAATAAATATGCAATAATCATGGTTGCTATTTACCAAATATCAAAAAATCTCCCAGTAATGTCAGATAACTAGGAGATTTATTTATCAGGGTGCATTTATAAAAATTATTTAGTTCGAGATTTAATTAACATCTTCCGCAGAAAGCATATATAATTACTTTACTTCTGCTGAGATGTTGCTAGTAAAAAAATCCTCCCAGCCAGTGTTAGCCAACTAGGGGAGAAGTTATCAGGGTGCATCTACCAATTAATTGTTCTGTTCTCAAACTGCATCTCCCGGAACAATTTTGCACAACAAGCATCATCTACCAAAAAAAATCCCCCAGCCAGTGTTAGCCAGCTAGGGAGAAAGTTATCAGGGTGCATCTACCAATTAATTGTTCTGTTTTCAAATCGCATCTCCCGGAACAATTTTGCACAACAAGCATCATTTACCAAAAAAAATCCCCCAGTCAGTGTCAGCCAACTAGGGGAGAAGTTATCAGGGTGCATCTACCAATTAATTGTTCTGTTCTCAAACTGCATCTCCCGGAATAATTTTGCACAACAAGCATCATCTACCAAAAAAAATCCCCCAGCCAGTGTTAGCCAACTAGGGGAGAGTTTGAAAGCTTGAATGCAAGGGATAGTAAGACTTTTCCTCCTGCCTTCTGCTATATTCGGTTAAATATACTAAAATCTGAGGGCGCAAGTCTTTGCGTCTTTATTCATCTTGCACTCTTATGCTTGATAGCTATGAAAGTCAGATGGGCAATGCGGAAAATACAATAGAAATAAATTCCTTAAAATGAACCAGGTAGACTATCTCCGCATTAGTTTAATCGATCGCTGTAATTTTCGCTGTCAATACTGTATGCCGGAGGGTGCAGAACTAGAATATGCTCTCAAGCAACAACTACTCTCTGACGCGGAACTACTGACTTTGATTCAAGAGGTGTTTATCCCTGTCGGTTTTACGCAATTTCGTTTAACTGGGGGCGAACCTCTACTGCGTCCTGGTGTAGTAGATTTAGTTAAAGCGATCGCATCATTCAGGGAAACTAAAGACTTATCCATGACAACTAATGGGTTTTTACTTGCACCCATCGCCAAAAATCTTTATGAAGCTGGCTTACGCCGAATAAATATTAGTTTAGATTCCCTTGATCCTGATATCTTTGATCAAATTATCGGCAATCATGGACGTTCTCGCTGGCAACAAGTCTGGGATGGTATTCAAGCCGCCTACAAAGTGGGGTTCAACCCTCTGAAGCTGAATGTAGTGGTGATCCCCGGTGTTAATGACCACGAAATTCTCGATTTAGCTGCCCTCACCATTGACAAACAGTGGCACGTCCGGTTTATTGAATTTATGCCGATTGGTAATTGGCAATTATTTGGCGATCGCGGTTGGGTATCTTCTGCGGATTTACGCCAACGCATTCGCAAACAATGGGGATTGACAGAATCACAAGTCCGTGGTAGCGGGCCTGCGGATGTTTTTCAAATTCCGGGAGCGAAAGGCACGCTAGGATTTATTAGTCAGATGTCAGAATGTTTTTGCGATCGTTGTAACCGGATGCGACTCAGCGCCGATGGTTGGTTACGTCCCTGCTTATTAAATGAAACTGGTCAATTAGATTTAAAAACTGCCCTGCGTTCTGGTGTCAGCATCCACGAGTTACGAGAACAGGTGAGACACTTATTAGCCATCAAGCCAGAAATTAACTTTAAAGGCCGCGACTCTGGTACTACAGGCACATACAGCCGTACTATGTCGCAAATTGGCGGATAAAACTTTGTTGAGTAATGAGTTCTGAGATTTGAGGCTGTTTAATTACTCAGCACTCAGCACTCAGCACTCAGCACTTCCTTATGCTTGTCGTGAATAGTATTCCACAACCAGCAGTTCGTTAACTTGTAAAGCCACCCACTCGCGTTCGATGACACCGTTAACTTTGCCAACTAACTTGTTCTTATCAAATTCCAAGTGGCTGGGAAGGTTAGCCAAACCGGGATATTGCAAGTTAGTTTCTACCAACTTCCGTGATTGTGCTGTATCACGAACCGCAATTACCTCACCAGGACGGCACTGATAGCTGGGAATATTAACTACACGACCATTGATTGTGACATGACCGTGATTTACCAGCTGACGCGCTGCTGGAATTGTGGGAGCCATACCCAAGCGGAAAACGGTATTATCTAAGCGCATTTCTAGCAGTTGCAATAACACCTGCCCGGTAGAACCAGTAACACGTCTGGCTTTACGGACATAGCGTAGCAGTTGCTTTTCTGTTAGACCGTAGTTACAACGGAGTTTTTGCTTTTCTTCGAGACGGACAGCATATTCAGAACGCTTTTTGCGGTTCTGACCATGTTGACCGGGCGGATAGGCGCGTCTTGCGCTTTTACGAGTTAATCCTGGTAATTCGCCTAAGCGACGTACAATTCTGAGGCGTGGCCCTCTGTATCGGGACATGAGTTTCCTTAATTTAATCCTGTTTAAACTTTACCCAGACATACTATTATAAATATCTGTAAATGAAAAATGCCAAAAATCCGAAATTTAATCATCAAAAATTTATAAATATCCGAATTTATAGCGGTCGAAGCATAATCTCAGCTTATGTTTGCGGCTGAAGCTCTAAAAAATACTAAGAACTCAGCACTCAGCAATTTGCCATGACAACAGAATTGAGAATGTCAAGCAGAGTTGGCTTACATTTGAGTTAGCATAACTGAGGGTTTTGGAACAATGGCAATGGAAACACAAAAAGCGAGTAAAGCGAGAAAGCCTCAAGATCAGTCTATTTCTGGGATACTCAACACCAAAAGTATGCGCTGGACTACACCTGTTTTGGCTATAGCAGGACTGTTGATCTCTAGTCTTCCCAGCCCAGCACTGATCATATTTTCCGATGACCATGAAAGTTACCGTGCATGTGCGGCGCAACTTTTAAAAGCAGGTGTCACCCAAGCAGCCGCAGCCCAAGGTTGTGCGACAGCCATACGTCCCAGAGATTTATCTGCTTGTGTAGCAACCATTAAACAAAGAACAAAAATTAGCCCAACTGATGCGCTGGCTTACTGTTCCAGGGCGCGTCGTCCTAAAGAATTAGCCAGTTGTGTGGTTGGTGTCAGTCTCAATACCAAAGAAGAAATTAACTCAGCCGTTTTAAATTATTGTGGTCGTAGTTTATTACCTATCACTTTTGCTGACTGTGTGGTTGGTTTGCGTCGGGAAATTCCTTTAACACCAATGCAGGCGTTAGATACTTGTATTGACGCTAGTGAAACTGCTAACGGGCTAACTCTTTCTCCTACAACACCCTGAGAGGTGATTCATAGGGTAAAAATAAAAATTATCGTATTGGCGTGGCAAGGCTAAAGTAGTGCATTAGATTGGAAAAATTAACCGCAAATGTGGACGCGCAAGCGGCTTGCCGTAGGCTACGCGGATGAAATAGGTTTTTTAATGCAACATTTAAGGCTAGACACGCCAGTAGGATATTAGGACTTACGCATCAAAATGAAAAACCAAGGGTTGTGGCGAGGGTGTAGGGGTTCAGGGGTATACTGATTCAAAATCCTTACACCCCAAACCCTTTCACCCTTACACCCAATCTCCACAGATAATCTTTGTGCGTAAGTCCTGGATATTATGCAGAGGTAATTGATATTAATTTTTAAACTACATAAATTGAATTTACACAACAGATAACACAGTGCGATCGCTCTCAGTAAGACTTTTGTTAAGATGTCTTTGTCTTAGTTTAAATATTTTTGCTGACTATGACTACGCAAACTGTATCTCCATCACCAGTTTATCAAGGGCAATTTGGGGAATTTACGATTGATCAAAGCGATCGCACTGGTGTAATTATCTATCGTACTGCGTTAATGGTAGCGGCACTCAGCTTTGCTGTGGGGACTGTTTTGGCATTGTTTTACAATAATCCGACTACCATCCAAGCAATTACCCCTTTATATACCTGTTTTAGTTTAGCTCTCGGTGTGAGTTTGTTGACCATTCATATTTACATGGTTTTGCTGCACCGAGTTTTACAAGTTTTTTGGTTAATTGGGAGTATTTCTGCATTTATTTTTGCTCATTTTGACAGTCAACCTTTTGCATTGACTGTCTACACAAACCCATTGACTATTTTAGGTATAGGTTTTACCTTCGCAGCCTTAACAGGCATTTATTTTAAAGAAGCTTTCTGTTTTAATCGTCTGGAAACAAAGGTGTTAACTTTCACAGTTCCCTTGCTGTTATTAGGACATTTAGTCGGGATTTTACCAATTCAAGTAGAACAAATTTTGTTAGGAATTTGGGCAACTTTATTTTTAGTTTTTGCTTTGCGAAAAACTGTACAAGCAATTCCCGCCGATATTGGGGATAAATCTGTATTTGCTTATTTAAAAGCCCAAGGTTCAGCTAAGGTTTAATGTGGTTAATCAAACGTCAAGAAATTTGGACTCTTACAGCGCAGGGATGGGCGTTATTTCTGATTGTTTTGGCGGGTAATCTATTTTTTGTAATTCAGAATATACACTCATTTCTCGCCGTAAATTCTCCCATTAAATCAGCAGATACACTCGTTATTGATGGCTGGATATGTGATTATGCTTTAGAACAAGCAGCCGGAGAATTTAAAAGTGGTTCTTATCGCCAAATTATTACCATTGGCTCAAAAGTAGAACAAGGATTTTATCTGGCGGAATATCAGAATTTTGCCGAAATTGCAGCTTTGACATTAGCTAAATTGGGTGTTCCGCAAGATAAATTGATTATTGTACCTACGCCTAGTGTGACTAAAAATAGAACTAATGCTTCGGCGGTGGCATTATGGCAGTATATATCAGAGAAAAATTTACCAATTGAGTCAATTAATTTGTTGACAATTGATGCTCATGGGCGGAGAAGTTGGTTGATATTTAGTAATATATTTGCTCCCAAAATTCCAGTCGGAATTATCTCGGCTAAAACAAAAAACTATGATCCGCAAAAATGGTGGAGTTCTAGCGAAGGTGTGCGGGTAGTGATTAGTGAAGCGATCGCATACATTTATGCTAAGTTGATAAGCTGGAAGTTGTAAGAAGGGACAAGGGAGACACGGGGGACACGGGGGACACGGGAGACACGGGGGACGCGGGAGACAAGGGAGACACGGGAGACAAGGGGGACACGGGAGACACTGAAGCAATCTTTCTACCTTGTCTACCCCCTCTACCTTGTCTCCCCCCTCTCAGCACGTACACTTCGACTTCTCCTGACGGAGACGCTGCGCGAACGCTCAGTGTACGTGACTCAGCACTTTAAAACTTTACTTTATATAATTCAAATAATTCGCCTGATTGCTGTGCAACTAGTTTACCCCCGGTGGCTTTGATGATTTTTTCCCACTCAGCTAGAGGTTCTAAAAATACTTCTGCACCTAAATAAGTTTCTAACACCGCCCAGTCTTCCGCTAGAGGTTGTTGGGGGTTGAGAACATCAAAGACAAAATGCCCCCCAGATTTTAAAACTCGTTGAACTTCTCCTAAAACAATATTCCAGTATTCCAGGGGATAATAGCAACTAAAGCCGGTGGCGATCGCTAAATCAAATTGATTTAAGGCATAATTTAAACGGTGCGCTCCACCCAACTCTACACCTTTGAATAGTTTGGAGTTTAGCTGAGAACCGCGAGAATTAAGCGTATCTCGTGCGATGTTACTAATTTCTTGGCCATAGAAAAATGCCTGCCAATCACGCCAAGGATAAATCAAAAAACTGACACCACAACCAATATCTAAACAATGTTGATTTTTCTGCGGTTGAGCAATTTCCCAAAACGGAGAAACAGCCCTCCCTGCTAAAATACCCGCTTGCCATTCTTGGTATATTGGCAAAGCTTGTACTTCTGCTGGTAATTCAAAAGTTTGGTTTTGATATTGGCGGTTGAAGCGATAAGCTACTTGATTAGTTCTTTCTTGCCATTTATCTGAGTGGGGACTGCTGTTGAATGGAAAACTGGGAGACGGTTTTTTAGACATAAGGCTTCACGGCTGTTGAGTGTGAGTTCTGGGTTGGGGTTCGTAAAGATTGGCGAGATACGAAAAATCAAGGTTTTGAGGAAGGGTATAGGTGTGTATGTGTTCAAAAGTCTTATCCCCCTATACCCTTACACCCATTCTTAACAGAGAATAGTAGGTTGGGTGTAGCGATAGCGTAACTCAATAAGGTCTTGGAAATGTTGGGTTCCGTTCCTCCACCCAACCTACACCTGTTGAGTGTGAGTCTAGGTTGGGGTTGGTAAAGATTTATGCGATCGCCCAAGACACAACCTAAAGTCCATATTGTACAATCGCAACAAATATCATCTGGAGAACAGCTTGCCTAAATCAATCCACTCCACTCAACCACCACTAAAATTTATTCCCCAAAATTTTAACCCGCTAATACTCCAGATGATGCGGTGGTGCTTGCCATTTATCTTGCGGTTTCGGACTCGACCTTGGTTAACGGCTGGTGTGGTTAAAATCGAAGCGGAGAATGCAGAGATATTAGCCGAACTTTATCAACAATTCCAAGCCGGCAAAATCCGCTTTTTGATAGCATTTCGTCACCCAGAAGTCGAAGATCCCTTATGTATGTTGTATCTGCTGTCACGCTTGGTTCCCAAAGCAGCACGTCAGCATCATATTAACTTACAAGAACCGATTCATAGTCACTTTATTTATGAACGAGGAATGACTTTATGGGCGGGAAACTGGCTGGGTTGGTTATTTTCTCGTGTGGGTGGTGTTCCTGTGCGGCGGGGGAAACGAGTTGACAGGCTGGCTATTCAAACAGCACGAGATTTATTTGCGAATGGGAAAATACCGATCGCTGTTGCACCAGAAGGTGGTACAAATGGTCATAGTGGCATCGTTAGTCCGTTAGAACCGGGTGTAGCGCAATTAGGCTTTTGGTGTGTGGAAGACTTGCAAAAAAGCGATCGCCCTGAAACAGTATTTATAGTACCAGTTGCTATTCAATATCGTTACGTCCAGCCACCTTGGGCAAAAATAAACTGGTTATTAAGTAAATTAGAAGCAGATAGCGGTTTAACAGTCCAGTCAATTTCGCCGTCACAAATTGACAACCCGTCCGAAATTTATCATCAACGCATTTGTCGTCTGGGTGAACATCTCATCACCGAAATGGAAGAATTTTATCGCCGCTTTTATCATCAAGACTTACCCCAAATTCCAAATCAACCATTTATTACTCGACTGCATCGTTTATTAGATACTGGTTTAAAAATTGCCGAACAATATTTTGATGTTCCCGCCCAGGGAAACTTTATTGATAGGTGTCGGCGTTTAGAAGAAGCTGGTTGGAATTATATTTATCGAGACGACATTCCTGATATTAATAGCCTACCACCCTTGAAACGCGGGCTGGCTGATTGGATTGCCGAAGAAGCCGACTTACGAATGCAGCACATGAGAATAGTCGAAAGTTTTGTCGCCATTACCGAAAACTATCTCAAAGAACAACCGACTAGCGATCGCTTCGCTGAGACTGCATTATTAATGTATGATATGCTGACGCGGATTCAAAACTCCACATTACCAGGAAGACCGCGTTTAGGTTTGCGCCAAGTAAAAATTACCGTCGGTGAACCAATTTCTGTTACCGAACGCTGGGAAAAGTCCCAAAACAACCGTCAAGCAGCCAGACAAGCAGCCAGTAATTTAACCAAAGACTTGCAAACAGCATTAGAAAATTTGATTAACTAGTACAACAAGGCAAAAGGAAAAAGGCAAAAGTTAAAAGTAAGAACTGAATTTCCCCAAATGCGCGAATGGATAGGTGTAAAAAATTAGGGTTTCACCAAAATGGCTGTATTCCTTTCAGCATCAGGTTTTGCCGAAAAAAATAAATTAAAATCATCCGCGCACCTTATACAGTATAGGTTTCAGAGATTCAGTGTCAATCAATTGACATTATCGGGTGTTATAATCAACCCATCCGCGAAACTGAACCTTGAAAACTTCATAGCACAAGACTTTCTGCCTCCCGCTATTGCAATTCAAACTAATCCCTATTAGGGATTGAAACCTTTATATGTTTCAAATGGTGACATATATGTAGGATTGCAATTCAAACTAATCCCTATTAGGGATTGAAACCTTATATTAAAGAAAATGTATCTTATAAATTTGATATTGCAATTCAAACTAATCCCTATTAGGGATTGAAACAAGTAAAAAATCACGTAAGGCATCACTAAATAGAAATTGCAATTCAAACTAATCCCTATTAGGGATTGAAACTCGATTGACTCTGCTGTTTAAATCTTCTGATTCATTGCAATTCAAACTAATCCCTATTAGGGATTGAAACCACTGTGCAAGCGTTCGCATTGGGCCAGTGCAGAATTGCAATTCAAACTAATCCCTATTAGGGATTGAAACTCGCGCCGTGTTTTTTGGCGGCGACTCTAAATGGATTGCAATTCAAACTAATCCCTATTAGGGATTGAAACGCAAGGAAACTAAACATATCGATTAGAACGGTCGAATTGCAATTCAAACTAATCCCTATTAGGGATTGAAACCATTACCTTTTAAAATAGAATCCTTGCCGCGAGATTATTGCAATTCAAACTAATCCCTATTAGGGATTGAAACTTGCCGTAAATATCCTCATTGGATAATATCTGAGAAGATTGCAATTCAAACTAATCCCTATTAGGGATTGAAACCATCCACACTGGGGATGCGTAAGCCTGCCACAAATTGCAATTCAAACTAATCCCTATTAGGGATTGAAACAGACCAGTATACGTTACTTGGTTGCAAGGGATTATTGCAATTCAAACTAATCCCTATTAGGGATTGAAACAGTGATCGTAGGCACATCAGTAGGCAGGGAATCGTATTTGGATTGCAATTCAAACTAATCCCTATTAGGGATTGAAACATTGGGAATCTGATAATGAATGGCGTATACCAAATTGCAATTCAAACTAATCCCTATTAGGGATTGAAACGACTACCGCTATGGTTCACTAGGCGGGAAAGATTGCAATTCAAACTAATCCCTATTAGGGATTGAAACGTTTTACCCAGACAACAATATCATCCCAGTGGCGTATTGCAATTCAAACTAATCCCTATTAGGGATTGAAACATTTCTTCCAGATACTTGACGAGTTTCTGCTTGGATTGCAATTCAAACTAATCCCTATTAGGGATTGAAACGTGCTGCGCGGTTGATTTGGACTCAAACCGCGACCCCTATTGCAATTCAAACTAATCCCTATTAGGGATTGAAACATCAACTTATCGTACTGGCGCTGGGCTTCAGTCAACAACTGAATTGCAATTCAAACTAATCCCTATTAGGGATTGAAACATAACAAAACCTGTACTATCCTCTAGACAGTAAAATTGCAATTCAAACTAATCCCTATTAGGGATTGAAACTTTATTCACAGTTATAGCAATTTGAAAGAAGAATGCGACAGATATAAATCAGAAAAGTCTTACTGGAGCTAAATTTCTTAATGGCGAATTGCGAATTACGAATTGGTATTACTTCTATACATTGCATTGTTGATGTACAGATAATAAAGTACATTCCCAAACTAAACGCGGTTGGGCGTAAACTAAAAGTGCCTTGCGTGCCTGTTCTAGCTGATTAATAACTCCTGGTTGATGCCACTTTTGCCAATAAGAATGTTGTAGGTAATCAATTAACCATAGTTGTGATTCTGTATCTAAATCTTTGTCAATTGTTTTAGCTAGTTCTAAAGCATGGCGGGCAGATTTTGGGGCGGCGGTGAGGTGTGAGAGTAACTCAGAGGGGATAACTTGTAATTGTTCATAACAAGCGATCGCATTTCCCGGACTGCCAGCCGCTATACTCAACACAGCCGGATGTTGCAAAATTTCTTGATGATTTGTTTGCTGCAATACTTGACTTAACGCTGCACTGTCCAAGCAATAAAAAGGAATCTTTTGACAGCGCGAAACCAACGTTGGCAAAACCGACTCAGGCGTAGGTGTAATTAAAATAATCGTTGCTTGTCCTGGTTCTTCTAAAGTTTTTAATAACGCATTCGCGGCTGGTTCCGCCATTGTTTGCGCTTCTTCTAACACCACCACATTTCTTGGTGCTTCTAAAGCCGGACGACTGAGAAACTGTGTAATTTCCCGAATTTGTTCTAATCGAATTAAAGGCGGTGCTTTGCGCTTAAGTTTTTTTTCTGCTGCTTCGGCGGCTGTTAATCTTTGCCCTTGATATTGATATGTTGGCTGTACCCATAACAAATCAGGATGATTCCCTTGACGCACCCGATTCTGCACCGATGCAACCAAATGTGTGTCAACAGTACTAGAAAATAATAACTCGACAAAACACCGAGCCGCTAAACTTCTGCCTACACCCTCTGTCCCAGCAAACAAATAAGCAGGTGCAACTCGATTTTGTCTCACAGCCTCAGTCAATAATTCTATGGCTTGCTGTTGTCCAACAAGTTGTGCAAATGGATTGTTAGTCATGAGTTTTAAGCCCCTCTTCCCGTCAGCTACGGTGTACACACCAGTCGAAAATACCCAGTATGAAACGCATCTCGCCTAGAACTAAAGTTCCAGGCTTATAGCCAAAGTCCACTTAAGTGGACTGTCAGATATTTTTATTCGAGTCCTCTTGAGAGGACTTGCGCTATGAGACTCGGAATTTATTCCGAGGCGGGACAGATGCACCACACTAAAGTTCCAGGCTTATAGCCAAAGTCCACTTAAGTGGACTGGCAGAAATTTGAGTCTTCTTCAGAGGACTTGCGCTATGAGACTCGGAATTTATTCCAAGGCGGGACAGATGCACCGAACAAAAGTTGTGTGTACACCATAGCTCTGCATCAAAGAGAGGTTAATCAAACTCACTTTCAATGACGGTAAAATTCCCCATTAATTCACTCCGCACTTGCAGGCGAATGTCTTTCTAAAGCTAGTTGTACTAATCTATCTACCAATTCGGGAAAAGCTACGCCGCTATGAGACCAAAGTTGAGGATACATACTAGTAGCAGTAAAACCCGGTAAGGTATTAATTTCGTTGATTAAGATTTCCCCGGTTGCTTCTACATAGAAAAAATCTACCCTGGCTAACCCTGCTGCATCAACCGCCGCAAAAGCTTGTAATGCCATATCTTGAATTTTACGGCTGATATCATCTGGCAGTCGTGCGGGAATGACTAAATCGGCTCTACCTTCGGTGTATTTAGTTTCGTAATCGTAAAAATCGCTATCAAAGGTAATTTCACCAATAACTGAGGCTTGGGGTTGGTCGTTGCCTAATACAGCACATTCTACTTCTCTAGCGACTACTCCAGCTTCTACAATGATACGGCGATCGTAACTGGCGGCTTGGTCGAGTGCAGTTTCTAATTCTGAGCGCGATCGCACTTTGGCAATACCTACCGATGAACCCAAGTTAGCAGGTTTGACAAAACAAGGATAGCCCAATGTGGCTTCTATTTCATCGCAAAGTTTCGGGAAAATACAAGGATTTGACCAAATTTGCGCTCTGGTTAAGGTTTTATATTTAACTTGCGGTAATCCGGCTTGCTCAAATGCCATTTTCATCGCAATCTTATCCATCCCCAGCGCCGAACCTAACACCCCAGAACCCACAAAGGGAACTTGCATCAATGTCAATAAACCTTGAATTGTGCCGTCTTCCCCGTTGGGGCCGTGAAGAATGGGAAACCACACATCCACTTCTGCAACTTGGGAAGGAGATTGCCAACGTTCCAGGGTTTGAGTTTGAGAATTGGTGAGTTGGCTTTGTTCTGAGTTTGGGGAATTTGCCGATTCTAGTAAAGGCTTACCAGAACCTAATACTTGTTGTGGCGCGTCCCCAGCTAACCAACGTCCATCTTTTTGAATGTAGAAAGGCAAGATTTCGTACTTATTAGCATTTTGTTCTGCACTTAAGGCTTTAGCGATCGCTCTTGCTGAACTAATCGACACTTCATGTTCGCCAGAACGTCCGCCAAATAACAATCCCACCCTGAGCTTAGTCATTTTCTGTACCTCTACACTCCTATCGCAGATAGCGTATCATACCCTGTCGAAGTTGCTTCCCTATTTCCTGTTACCCGTCCCCTTTAAAAATATTCTGCAATTAAAGATGAGCTAAAATCACTCCATATTTAGGTATGTTTGTCTTACAACCATAAACTGGTCAGACTTTTATAAATACTGTTAAGATTTTTGAATGTTACAAAAGCGACATACCTTGGAAAAAAAACTCGGTTGGTCTTTGGATGAGCGAGATCCACAGTTCATCAAATCAATGATGCCTTTATTGGGCTTTCTCTACCGTTACTATTTTCGGGTGCAAACAAGCGGTTGGCATCACATCTCACCACAGCAAAAAGTCCTGTTTGTTGGTTCTCATAACGGCGGACTCTCAGCCCCCGATATGTTGATGATGATGTACGACTGGTTTGAGCGTTTTGGTGTGGAACAACCAATATATGGTTTAATGCACCCCAGAGTTTGGGAGGTGACACCACCAATGGCGCAACTGGCTGCCAAAATGGGAGCTATAATAGCTCATCCTAAAATGGCATACTCAGCTTTGCGTTCTGGTGCAAGTGTGTTGGTTTATCCCGGTGGCGCAGAGGATGTGTTTCGACCCCATTATTTAAGAAATAAAATTTATTTTGCAGGCAGACAAGGATTTATTAAACTGGCGCTACGGGAAAATGTACCGATTGTACCAGTGATTTCGGCGGGAGCGCATGACACCTTGATTGTCTTGGCAGATATATATAAAATTCTCAACCAATTTCATGAATGGGGAATGCCTTGGTTATTGGATATTGATCCGGTGGTGTTTCCCATTTACTTGGGTTGGCCTTGGGGATTAGCAATTGGCCCACTACCAAATATTCCATTCCCTGTATCGATTCATACACAAGTTTGTCCGCCGATTATCTTTGAACGCTATGGTCGGGAAGCCGCAAGCGATCGCAATTACGTTGATGAATGCTACGAATTGGTTGTGAGTAAAATGCAGTATCAATTAGATCAGCTTGTCTTGCTCACCGAAAAATCTTGATTAAGTATATTATTTCCATCAATTGCGGCGTTTAGTATGACGTTCGTAATCTTCAAAACGCAATTTAGCGATCGCACCCCGCGAAATAGTTCTTGCTACAATACCTTCGGCTCTACCCTTTGCACCTACATCTAAGGCTACATTGGTTTTAGGTAAAATTGTCAAAAGAAACTCATGTGCTTCCTCGATGCTAGTTGGTAAAGCTGTAACTTTTGCCAGTCTTGGCGTGAGTTCAAGTCTGTAATCTTTCGCTGTTTTGTTCAGTTGTGCTTCATCTAAAAACAGTTGACCTCCATTGTCTCGCCACGCCGACAGTTGCTTAGTAGACTTGGTAAATAATGTATCCATTTCTGTGAGAACAGCAACATCAAATAGCCGCCAGCCAACTCTTTGTTCGGCAGTATATTGTTTACTCGCAGAGGTAATCTTACCACCGTACAATTCCAGATAAACCACAGTGATACAATCCTGAGATGGCGGTAAAGAATCAGCAACATCTTTGAGTGAGTTGACAATTCCCAGCGCAGGATTACCAATCAAGTCCCCTTTGGCAAATAACAGCTCTTCTCGACTGCCTAAAACAAAGTTACCATCAGGTAGCAAAATTATCCGCGAGTTTGTGCCATCGACTTTTTCTGTCAAAATTACTTCACCATCAAAAATGACGGTTTCTTCCAACAATGCGCCTTTGTCTCCCAGTGTGTGATAAGTCGGAATGCTGGGATATTTAGTCATAGAGTTGAGTTTATCGAGGTCACAACTCCGTAATGAAAAATCGTCACTCATATAATGCTTGTATTATACAAAATACAATTGTAATATATCTGTTAGGCGATCGCACTTCATCTCAACAATAGGATAAGCGATAATTTCTCGGAGTTTGCCCTGTCCATTTTTTAAAAGCACGGTTAAAGGCACTCGGTTCCGAAAAACCTAGTAAAAATGCCACATCTTGAATTGGTGTAGCGGGATTTTTTAAATGTCGTAGGGCTAATTCTTTGCGAGTATTATCTAAAAGTTCTTGATAAGATGTGCCTTCAGTTTGTAATTCTCGCTGCAACTGACGAACACTAACAGCTAAACTCCGCGCTACAGTTTCTAGAGTCGGGAGATTGGCTTTGAGTTGTTGTAAAATCTCCTGTACAACTCTTCGCGTGTAATTATCTTCTTGGTTCATCGCATCGAGCATTGTTTGGGCGTGTTGTTCAAACATCGAAAGTAAGTTGGAGTTAGCTGATAATACTGCCCAATTCAAGCAATTAGCATCAAAGATAATGCGATTTGTTGGCATAGAAAAGTGTAAGCCTGTTTGAAATATGCGTTCATATTCCGCAGTCTCAGCAGGACGTGGATACTGAAACCAAACTGTATGCAGGTAAAGTTGTTTTCCTGTTAAGAATTTTGTGGCGGTTAACAGTGATGTAAAAGTACTTTCAATGGCATATTGCGGCTGTTCTAACAAGTAATTTTTTAAATCTTGTACAATGTCGCAGTCACAAAATACCAAACCATCAGCAACCGTAAAATGAATATATGCTCCCTGGCTGAATAGACGTGTGTAGCGAGAAAATTTTTCTAAAGCTTCTCCAAAGGTATGACAGTTGACGAGTACATAACCCAGAATCCCAAAAGTTGCCAAATTAAAGGCTTCACCTAGATGTAAAGCAAAGTTTTCATCACCAGTACGCTTGATAACCTCTCGCCATAAAGCACTGTGCAAGCTTCCTGTAATTTGCTGGTCTGGCATTTTCAGCAAAATCGGGTCAATTCCTACATCTTTACACAAGCTATCTGCATCAATTCCATATTTCGCGGCGGCAAACTGCACAATACCTCGCGTGAGGTAAACAGAAAAAGTTGCTTCCTTCATGGGTGTAGGAGGTGACAGGGGACAGGTGACAGAGTTGGAATTTTTATGATGTCTGAAAAGTATTGGCTGTTGGTACAGCAATTGTCTGTGGGGATGAAAGGGTATGGGGTGAAAGGGTTTTGAATACTTACACCCTTATACCCTCATACCCCTGTACCCTTTACTAAAACCTTATTTTTTCGTTTTTTTGCGTAAGTCTTACAGATAACAAAAATGGCGCGATTGGTCAATTTCTTGGCGGGACTTGTCAATTCAGAATTGGGGAGAAAATTTATTGTTGAAGTGTAGTCAAACCGCACCACACAAGGAGTTATACACATGAATACATCAATGTTAACTACACAACAACAGCCAGAAGTAATTGTAAATCCTGTGACTGGCGATCGCATGACTATCTTAGAAACGGGTGCAGGGTATAGCAAAATTCGCTTTGATTTACCGCCAAAAGCTAAAGGTAGTCCACTACACTACCACACCAAAATGAGCGAAACCTTTACCGTTCTCCAGGGTTGTCTAGAAATGGAGTTTGGACACAAGGGAAATCGCCGGACGCTGTATGCTGGAGAAAGTCTGCACGTTCCCGCAGGTGTGCATCACAGTTTCCATAATCCTTCTGATGATTGGGTGGCGTTTACCAGTGAAAATAAACCTGCGGCTGGATTTGAGCAGTTTATCCGGTCAATGTATGGTTTAGCAATTGATGGCAAAGTGAACCACGAAGGAATGCCGACTAATTTACTGTACTTTGCCTTATTGCTGAAAAAAGCTGATATAGTTCTCGTCGGTATTCCGCGAGTAGTGCAAACACTTTTGGTTGGTGTGTTGGTACGCCTTGGTGATTTGATCAGCGTCGAGCGATCGCTTGTGAAATACTGGCATAAATGAAGCGTGGATTAATGGTAGAGGAATTACTGATACAAATCACTTCCTCTCGCCGAGCGATTTGTACTGAGCGTAGTCGAGGTAATACCAATTTGAAAAATGATTGCGACAAATGGGTTACTGAAAAGCTCACCAGTAAGCAATTTCCCAATCCAAAATCCAAAATATAAAATCCAAAATGGTATAAGTTGAGGCGCTGCTTGCATACATATATAATATTTGACGTGAAATGGTATCCAATGTAGAGCTTCTGTCAGTTCAAGCTAACTTTTTGCTTGTTGATGTTGTAGTAAAGCCTGATTAATATGATGCAGTAAATCTTCCATTGAGATGGAACGAGGTAAGATTTCTGTAGCGATCGCTCTGAGAGATTGATCTACATGATCTCGGTTGCTATGTTTGTTCTGCTTGATTTCTGCTGGAAAATTCCCTGGCTCACGCTGAGAACGTTGATCAAGTACTAAAATCGGTGGTAAATTTACCGTCACAAATTTTAATGCTTTCAATGCTTTTAAGACATCCTGGTGAATTGGCGCTTCTCCCAAGCAAATGAGCAATAAGTCAACGCTATTGTGGCGAATTTGTTGGTTAACTTCTGCCCAACAGCGCCCAATAGCTGCTTTTAAACCTGCTGTTTGCAGATACTGAATTAAAGCTTGAAACCATTCTGAGCCTCTTTCGCTCGTCACATGATTAGTAGCAGCATTTTTCAAGGTGCGATCGTGTCTCACCTGTTTCCGCCTGATCTGGGGTAAATCATGGAGTGTGGTCAAATCCACGACTAAAATACTTGGTGGACAGCAAATACCAGAGGCAATTTGTAATACTGACAACAACGGATCAAGTTTGTCTAAGCGACTGTGATTGTTTTTGCCAAAAGGTGTTAAGCAGGGAAATACAGACAGTCCAGGTATCTGGGAAGCTGCCAAGCTAGTAGCCACATCACAAGTCACCAACGGCAGAGCGACTAAACGCGGGTGCTGTGTTAATTGTTGTAAATAACTTTGGGCTAAGGAACCTTCTATATCTAATAAGATGACATCAAATTGCCACACCCTAGCCAAGAGTTCTGCTTGATCTAAGTTATCCACTTCTATGACCCGATGCTCACGCAATGAGGGGTGGGGGTTAATCGATGTTAATTCTGGATCAACCAATCTCAAAATTCGTAATGGTTGATTATTGGTAGTTGTGGGAGTTCTCCCAACCTCGGAAGTGGGAATTGAGGGTTTAGCACACAACTTGTCTAGCAGGGGTGCTAAAGCTTGATTTTCTATGGGTAAGCTTAAAAAACCTTCTGCTTGATTGGCAAATGCTTGCTCTTTTTCTGCACCGGTGGCGGTAATAATGATGGGGATGTGTCTTGTGGCTAAGTCAGATTTGACCAATGTCAGCACATCCCACCCGGAAAGTAATGGTAATAAAGGATTTAAAAATATCGCTTGGGGTTGTAAGCGTCGGGCTTTTTCGACGGCTTCTGTGCCGGAACGGGCGATAATGACTCGATAACCCAAACCTTTGAGTTTTTCTGCCAAATCTTCTATATATCGAGCCACAGCTTCAACTATCAGCACTAATCTTTGAGAGCAACCAGGGAGATGTTGATTACTGTTACTTGGGGAAGTCACCGCCAGGGGAACTTTTTGGGTACCCAGATTTTGTTGGGTTCTATCTTCTTGATTGCTAATTTCTGGATCAGTAAAACCTGTGGTTGGGGGACTAGGGGGTAATAAGAGTGTAAATTGACTGCCTTTGCCTTCTTGAGACAAAAAGCTGACATCGCCGCCATGTAAGCGGGCTAAAGCTCTGGTTAATACCAGTCCCAAACCAGTTCCTTCAAATTGTCTGGTCAGGGGATTTTCCAGTTGTTGAAATTTCTGAAAAATTAAATGTTGCTGGTGTTCGGGGATACCTATGCCTGTATCCCAAATTGTAAAAGCAATCCAGCCTTCCCAACGACTGACGCGCAGACCAATTTCGCCAGATATTTCGGTGAATTTAAAAGCGTTAGACAACAAATGTACTAACATCTGGCGCAGGCGCAATTCATCCGCCACCATCTGTTCTAAGCCTTGTTCAATGGCTAAGGTAAATTTCGGTACTGGGGGGCTGATATGGGCTGGGTTACTGGGGACAGTTTTGCTGCTTTGAGTGTGGATGGCGGTGACTTCGGCCAGGGCGCGATCGCACACAGCCTGTACATTCACTGGTGCCAGAGTTAACTCCATCTGCCCAGTTTCCATCCGGGTCAAGTCTAAAATGTCGTTGACCACACTCATTAAATGACGACCGCTTTGATGAATTAGTCCGGCGTAGCGTGCTTGTCGTTCGTTTAATTCTCCTAATTGTTGGTCTACCAGTAACCGTGATAATCCTAAAACTGCCGTTAGGGGTGTTTTCAGTTCATGACTAATACAAGCTAAAAATTCATCTTTTAACCGATTCAATTGAATCAAGTCGGCATTTTTAGCGGCGAGTTCTTTACATAATTGTTGCTGTTCGGTGACATCAGTCCCTAAAACCAACCACAAATGATGATGATTTTCGGCGGCTACTTCTTCTAAAACTCGTAAATCTGGGCTATCTAAGGGGATTTTGGCAAATTGCCAGATGCGTTCTTGACCGTTTTGTTCTTCGACCACACAGGTGCAAGTCCCCATTTGGCTATCTAAAAAGCAGCGATTAAAAGCAGGTGAAGTTGTTGGTGATTGTGGGAGGAAATTGTTATGGGGTAAAGCTTCATGCTTCAATGCCCAAGTATGTTCTACGGAATTAAATTTGAATTGAGATAATGTGCCATCTTCACTATAGGGAACTTTCACCGCCGTTTGACTGACATATTCTGGTTGTTTGGCTGAAGCTGGCGACAGGATATGTGCGACTTGTCGCCGCACATCTTCGGGATCTTTTAAACCTCCCAACTGTTGCCACCAAGCTGGGTTTTGGGTGACGATTTCTCCTGTACTGGTTTGCAGCATCAATGGCCAAGGCAGTTGTTCGAGTAACTTGATCAGGGGTTTGTGGCGCAATGGCTGAAATGAATGAGTTTTGCGCGATCGCCAGTGAGTTTTGACTTTAGAACTGTTGGTGTCTGGGGTTTCTCTGGATACCTGACCAACTGAACTCAAGAAATTAGCGGCTGTTTTGCCTGCTTTTTCCTGGGCTAATAATCTTAATAAACGACTGCTATCTAACAAACCTAAAAATTTGCCTTCACCATCAACCAATGTGCAGTTCACATTGTGGCTAGATGGGGCGGAATAGTATCGCAAAAACTGTACAAATTGCTCAACGCGATCGCTGGCTGCGAATATTTGTAATGGCTCAAAAATGCTGTGCTTCCACAGGGTTAAGGGCTGTTGCAGTAAATCCAAATATTGTTCTTCTGGGGATTCGAGCAGCAGTTTTTGGCTTAACTGGACGGAGTTTAACAACCCTATTGGTTCTTGCAGTTGATTAACTACTACTAAGCGATCGCACTGTTCTTGCTCAAAAACTTCTAAAGCCGCTACTAACGTACTTGTTTCACCACATTTAGGTACGGTTGCTAGAAAGTTATAAAGCGGGTACTGTAGCATTGACATAAGGCTTTGGGGTTAATTCTTCCTCTAGCAGCGTTGAGCTTGAGCATTGGCGATCGGATAAATCATGTTCGCGCTGACAATAACATCCTCATCAACAAACTCATTTCCCCAATTCTTGTTTGAGCCTTAAGACCATTGCCGTGGTAAATTTAATTGTTCCAGCCCTGCCTTGCTGGTTGACTTTGCCTTTGCCACTTTATAACTTTGGGGAAATAACCTAAAAGTGTTTTACTAGTGTTGTCACGTTTGATCAAGAGTGACAGCTAAAACAATTATGGCTCTCAAGACTCGCTTTAGAACCTTGAGGAATTATAATGATTTAGAATGCAAGCCTACTTTAAGTTAGTTTAAGTATCCTATCAAGGGGTGAAATCAAAAAATCTACATTCTGATGGATATACATAATATGCGAATCTCAATCAACTAATGTACCCTCTATAACGAACACCTCATCTTCCTGCTTACTTGTTTTCTGTAGTCGTTGAGCCACTATAGAAATTGGTTTATCTAGAGCGGTAATTAAGAATTGACTAACAACTTAACTAAATTATTAGTCAGATTCTCTCAAGTTTCTCTCAAACTTTGTTCAACTTAACCAACTCTGGTTGGAGTGATTCAGCAAGATGTTTAAATATATAAATGCTACTACCTATACTATTTTTCCAACCAAATGTTAAAAAAATTTTAGATAACCTAGTTCAACTAGGTACAAAACCACCATTTAACCCAAGCCGTGAGTACTCTTTTGGGCATAGTTCCGCTCAATTTAGCACATCTGCTCTTGTGTCTGCCACCACAGCTAGACTTTACTCCTTACTAAATTGGTTGCCAGCGAATCTTAATCAAAATTTTATAGACAAATATTTTTACGTGTTTGCGTGCCAGCAGCAAAAACCACAACAGGTTTTTCAGCAAATGACTCAAGTGGATCAGCAGGTATTATTACAACAAATTAAATCTGATTATCGCCAGATTCTTATAGATTACTTTACTACAGACAAAACCTTGAAAGAAAAAATCGATAAATTCATCAGTACAGTATTTTGTGCTAATATTCCTGTGCCTCAAATCATCGAAATTCACATGGAACTCATTGACGAGTTTTCTAAACAGCTAAAATTAGAAGGAAGGAGTGATGAGACATTACTAGATTACCGTTTGACTCTCATAGATATCTTGGCTCACCTATGTGAAGCTTATAGATGTGCAATTTCTAAATAGGTCATTAAACATATCAGCAACAGTCATCAACACCAAAAACTATGTATTTCCCTAAAATCACTAAACTTAGATTTTAGTTTTTATGTTTAAGTTCATCTTTTTATGAATAAAGCCAGAAAAACTTATGTTCTCAAACTTTATGTCGCTGGGAACACCCCTAACTCAGTCCGGGCATTAAAAACACTAAAGAACATATTAGAGCAAGAATTCCAAGGTGTTTATGCACTCAAAGTCATCGATGTAATGAAAAATCCCCAACTAGCTGAAGAAGATAAAATCTTAGCGACACCAACATTATCAAAGATTTTGCCGCCCCCAGTGCGGAAAATTATTGGTGATCTTTCAGATCGAGAAAGAGTGTTAATTGGATTAGATTTATTGTATGAAGAACTAAGTGAAGAAGACTGGGAAGAATCCCAAAACCTTTAATCTAAATTTTTTTGCAGACAAATTAGTACCTTTAGTAAGAGAAAAACTGGGTTAAAAGCCCTATTTATGATCAGGCAATGAGTGAAAACGAGCAAAAAGAGCAGAACCCGACACCAATTGGTGGTGTAGAAAAAATCCGCACAATGATCGAGGGGTTTGACGATATTAGTCATGGTGGTTTACCAGTCGGTAGAACTACCTTGGTTAGTGGCACCTCTGGTACAGGTAAAACCTTATTATCCCTTCAGTTTTTATATAACGGCATTACTTATTTTGATGAGCCTGGTGTATTTGTCACCTTTGAAGAATCGCCTAGCGACATTATCAAAAATGCTCATATTTTTGGTTGGAACTTACAACGCTTAATGGATGAAGGTAAGTTATTCATTCTCGATGCTTCACCAGATCCTGAAGGTCAAGATATTGTCGGTAATTTTGACCTTTCGGCATTAATTGAGCGACTACAATATGCTATTCGGAAATATAAAGCCAAACGTGTGTCTATTGATTCGATTACCGCCGTATTTCAACAATATGAAGCAGTGGGAGTCGTCAGACGCGAAATTTTCCGCTTGGTAGCTCGGCTGAAACAGTTGAATGTTACTACCATCATTACCACAGAACGAAGTGAAGAATATGGACCTGTGGCTTCTTTTGGAGTTGAGGAATTTGTTTCGGATAACGTGGTAATTGTGCGGAATGTACTAGAAGGAGAACGTCGGCGACGAACGACAGAAATTCTCAAGTTACGGGGTACAACCCACATGAAAGGTGAGTATCCTTTTACCATTACTAATGCTGGAGTCAACATCTTTCCTCTGGGCGCAATGCGCTTAACTCAAAGGTCTTCTAATGTCCGCGTTTCCTCTGGTGTCAAAACACTGGATGAAATGTGTGGTGGTGGTTTCTTTAAAGATTCGATTATTTTAGCCACAGGAGCAACCGGTACTGGGAAAACATTACTTGTAAGTAAATTTTTACAAGATGGTTGTGTGAATGGTGAACGTGCCATTTTATTTGCTTACGAAGAATCACGCGCTCAACTTTCACGGAATGCTTCTTCTTGGGGAATTGATTTTGAAGAATTAGAACATCAGGGGTTACTCAAAATCATTTGTACTTATCCCGAATCAACTGGTTTAGAAGATCACTTGCAAATTATTAAGTCAGAAATTGCTAACTTTAAACCAGCAAGAATAGCCATTGATTCACTTTCAGCTTTAGCCAGAGGTGTCAGTAATAACGCTTTTCGTCAGTTTGTGATTGGTGTAACTGGTTATGCCAAACAAGAAGAAATCACTGGCTTTTTTACCAATACAACTGACCAATTTATGGGTTCTCATTCTATTACTGACTCACATATTTCTACAATTACTGACACAATTTTGATGTTGCAGTACGTAGAAATTCGTGGGGAAATGTCGCGGGCAATTAACGTGTTTAAAATGCGAGGTTCCTGGCACGATAAGGGAATTCGTGAGTATAATATTACGGCTGACGGCCCAGAAATTAAAGATTCTTTCAGGAATTATGAACGGATTGTGAGTGGTGCGCCTACCCGCGTTAGCATCGACGAAAAGGCAGAACTTTCTCGCATAGTCAGAAGTTTTGAAGACAAAAGGAGTACCGATTCCTAAATTTGGTATCGTGCTATATCCCTTCTTCAATTTAGTATCGTGCTATATTCTGTGGTGAAGAAAAGGTTTCTGCCGCTAGATTGATTTTCGTGTGAGGGGATGCGGTGAAAGGACAGCAATTATTTCATAACAGACAGCAATTATTTCATACTTTCTTACCTGGCGTAACAATGGCGGTATTAACAGCCCAACCCGCCTTGGCTAACACAGTAAAAGTAAGTAACGTACAACAAAAACCTGCGCCTAGTGTTGTGACTTTAACTGAAAGTCATAACATAGTAGCAGATAACACTCAACTGCCTAAAACTGCAAACCAGATGTTTCCAGATGCAGGCTCTAATTCTGAGTCTACTGCCTTGAATGTGCCTACTTTAAATAGTCAAAGTCACCCAGGCACATCGACAGAAAATACTGGTATGACACTGGCACAAATACCTCAGAAACATCCAGTTGGTTTTGCCAATTCGACACCGACTTTGAATTTTTCTCCAAAGTCAGAGCCGCGTAATGCACGCAGAATTCAAAAACCCAAAAAATCAGCGACTGCGGCGAGAGAGAAGTTTAATCATACATCTGTCAATTCTGCTACTTTCCCAGTTTCTGCTATTCAAAAAAAACCTGTTTTCTTATCTTCGATTCAACAGTCCGCAGCATCACAGCCAAATTTAAAAACTCAGTTGCCCATAGCCCAACCAACGGTATTTAAGGGTGCAGGGGCGGCGCAATTGTTAGCAGCACGCAGTTGCTCACAAGAAATCGGGATATCGACGGCGCTATCTTTGTACTCTAGAGGTTGTGAGCAGCAAAAATTAACTGGAGAGCTAACGGCACAAAACAATACAGTTGCACCAGAACTGACGGAAGCAGCGCCAGACGCGACAACTGTGCCGAGTACTAGTGATTCTGGTGCTACGCCAGTGGAGACAGCACCAACAGCTAGTCCAACTCCTGTTGTAGAACCTGCTAATGCTCCCCAGCCCAGTAATACTAGTCCAACGCCTGTTGTAGAACCTGCCAATGCTCCCCAGCCCAGTAATGCTAGTCCAGCTGCTACTGATGCTGTCCAAGTTCCAGAAAACTTGATTCCGACGGCGAATCCTCTGCAATTTCCGACAAAAGCCGAGGAAGTGACTGTTCAAGGTAATCAACCAATTTCTTTAGAACAGGCTTTGGCGGTAGCGCGACGGAATAATCGAGAACTACAGATATCGGTATTGCAGTTAGAACGCAGTCGAGGAGCTTTACGGGAAGCCCAAGCCGCTTTGTATCCGACGTTGGATTTGAATGCGGATATTACTCGCAGTCAGTCGGCTTCTAGTCAGCTACAAGATACGTTAAACGGGCGAGCTGGGTTAAGTTCTAACAGTGATGAACCTAGCACTGGTTTCAATGGTCAGGCGCAGTTGACGTATAACATTTATACTTCGGGAAGACGGCAAGCGGCGATTAAAGAAGCTGAGGAACAGGTACGTTTCAATGAATTGGATGTGGAACGTCAGTCTGAGGAAATTCGCCTGAATGTGACTACCCAGTATTACGACTTGCAAGAAGCCGATGAGCAAGTACGGATTAACCAGTCAGCCGTAGAAAATGCTCAAGCGAGTTTGCGTGATGCGGAAGCCTTAGAGCGTGCGGGTGTTGGGACTCGCTTTGATGTTTTGCGATCGCAAGTTAACTTAGCCAATGCTCAACAAGACTTAACTAATGCAATTTCCAATCAGCTAATAGCCCGACGACAGTTAGTCACTACCCTGAGTTTGCCACAAGATATTACTATTAGTGCGGCAGATACAGTGCAGTTAGCTGGTTTGTGGAATCGGTCATTAGAAGAAAGTATTGTTTTGGCGTTTCAAAACCGTCCAGAACTACAACAGCAGTTGGCACAACGGAAAATTAGCGAACAACAGCGCCGACAAGCCTTAGCAGCGAATTTACCACAATTGAGTTTTATTGCTAACTACAACTTGTTGGATCAGTTTGACGATAGTGTCAGCATTACTGATGGTTATTCTGTTGGGGTGAGAGCAAGTTGGAACTTGTTTGATGGTGGTGCAGCACGGGCTAGAGCATCTCAAGCCAAAACCAATATTGCGATCGCAGAAACCAACTTTGCCGAGCAGCGTAACCAAATCCGCTTCCAAGTAGAACAGGCTTTTTCTACCCAACGGTCTAATTTAGACAACGTGCAAACCGCTAACACAGCCTTAGAACAAGCCAGAGAAGCTCTACGTCTGGCGCGGTTACGCTTCCAAGCTGGAGTGGGTACGCAAACTGATGTGATTAACTCCGAAACTGACTTAACAAGAGCAGAAGGTAATCGAGTCACCGCTATCTTAAATTACAACCGGGCCTTAGCTCGATTACAGCGTGCAGTTACTATTAGGTCATTTCGTTAATTAGTCAATGGTCAATGGTCAATAGTGATAGCAGGTTACAGGTGATAGAGTTAAAAGTCTTTGACTGTCATAAGTTTGATTGTTCACTGATGTCTTAACCACCTGGACTACTGTTATATCGCTGGAGTTGAAATTTTTAACTCTGGACTATTGACTCTAGACTATTGACTATGGACTATTGACTACAGACTACTCATGACTCAAGTGACATCTCAAGAAATTGCCTTATTTCGTTCTCAGTTAGCAGATGATCCTGTAGCTATGGAAGCACTGGATTTGATTGAAGACTGTGAAGGAGATTTAGAAGATGCAGCTATGACACTCGCTATCAAAGCCGGACAAGAACCAGAACAAGCAAATTCTGAATGGTTGGATGCTTTGGCGAAAAAGTGGCGGGCGGTAATTTGTGAATCAGAATTTAGAGAAGAATTGTTAAATAGCTCGATTTTAGGGATGATGGCACATCTCAAAACAATGCCCACTTTCCCTAAAATTTTGGCGACACCAGTTTTAATCTACGTCCTCAAGCAAGGTGTGAACAATTTTTGTGAACCACTGGATGGGATTAAGTTGGAAGTAGGGAGTGGGGAGTAGCACCTCGACTTCTCCTGTCGGAGACGCTGCGCGAACGCTCGGCGACCAAGGCAGAAGGCAGACAGGGAGCAGGGGGAGAAATTTTACTCAGCACTCAGCACTTCAGACTCAGCACTCAGCACTTTTTTCCTGATACCCTGTTAATTAAGGCGAACTTCTTTCAGGAAACTGTTGTTAGATCAATGAATTACCTTGTTGCTGTATTACCAGACCGTATCCAAGCTGAAGCTGCTTATTTAGCACTAGAAAAAGACAGCATCAATAGCACAATCTTAGGTAGGGGATATAAAACTGCTGACGAGTTTGGTTTGATTGATCCCAAAGAGCAAGCTAAGAAGCAAGCAAAACTGATGACATTTTGGTTAGTACCGTTTGGTTTTTTTGCTGGTTTTACCTTCAGTTTCATCACTGGGTTAAATACCTTTGCTTGGGCTGGTGAAATTGGTAATCACGTTGTTGGGGGATTACTGGGGGCTGGTAGTGGCGCTATGGGTGCTGTGTTTGTTGGTGGTGGAGTAGGTTTGATTACAGGTAGTGGAGATGCGCTACCTTATCGCAACCGCTTGGATGCTGGTAAGTATTTAATCGTGGTTCAGGGTTCGGAAACTCTGACTCGCCAAGCCACCAGAATACTACGTCAGTTTGAGCCAGAAAATATTCAAGGTTACGCTGACGCTAAATAAGGCGAAACAGGGGTGGAAGGGTGCAGGGGTGTAGGTGTGAGAAACGGGTGTAAGCTTAACCAAAGACCATTGACAATTGACTTTTAATAATGTTGCCACGAGAAGAACTTTTAAAGGGTGTAGAAAATCGAGATACTGTTGCGCGTGTGATTGATCAGGCGGAACAGGCGATCAAAACTTGGGAAGTGGTGTTGACGGATTTTTTGTCTCCGCCAGAATTAGCAGAAATTCAACGGGTTTTTAATCGATTAACTGAAGTGCAGTTATTGGCTTGGGGTGGATATCCCCAAGCTGAACGCCAACGAATTGCGATCGCTCGTGGAGAAATTCCCTTAGATCAATCACAAGTGGCTATTGTGGCTTTAGAAATTGCGGGTAATTTTTTATTCGATACCGCTAGTCACCGTGATTTTTTAGGTGCAATGTTGGGAACCGGAATTGTGCGGGAGAAGACAGGAGACATTATTGTTTTAGGCGAGCGAGGAGCGCAGGTAATCGTTGTGCCGGAAATGGCAGAATTTTTAGAGATGAATCTGCAACAAGTACGCTCAGTTCCCGTAAAAACCCAACCAATTGACATTAGCGAGTTAAAAATTCGGGAACCCAAGAAAAAAGAATTAACAACTGTAGAAGCTTCTTTAAGATTAGATGCGATCGCCAGTGCTGGTTTTGGCATGTCTCGCAGCAAAATGGTAGATTTAATCGATGGTGGCGATGTGCGCGTTAACTGGAAGGAAATTACCCAAGCTAGTTTTCAAGTCAAATCTGGTGATTTAGTTGCTATTCGCGGTAAAGGGCGTTTAGAAGTGGGCGACGTGGCGATTACTAAAAAAGACCGTTACCGTGTTCAACTGACACGATATATGTAACATAATAAACGGGTTTGAGTTTGTCTTATTGTTAGCAACCTCTGGTTTGTTCGGTAATGATTACTTGCAAAAGCCGCTTTTACATCCAAGTACCACAACATTTGACTACGGATGAACAACAGAATGCAATTGAGCAGGCATTGATTACTTGGAAACGCGATCGCATTTTACGGAATATGATAATTTGGGTTGCGATCGCCCAACGCAACAATCTGGGTTACAGTATTACTTACGGAAATATTATGCTTCCAGTGACAAAAATATACTGTCAGGTTATCTATGCTGCGTTTATCATATCAAGCTTTAATTACACCTTTAATATTCTGTTTTAGCTTATTAGGAATTAGCGCCCTGCAATTCCCTCGATTACAATTACTATTAACTAACAAACAAGATATTTCGTTAGAGGTTTTACAAAAAGATATCAAAGCTGAACATCTCCGGTTAAATTTATTAAAAGAGATACCCAGTTTTGGCTACGACAATTTGATGGCTAATTGGGTTTATCTCAATTTCTTACAGTACTTTGGTGATGATGAAGTACGAGAAAAAACAGGTTACAGTCTTAGCCCAAAATATTTTGATATTATTATTAAACATGACCCAAGATTTTTAGGAGCTTATGTCGGGCTTTCTACGAGTACTTCTTTGTATGCTGCTATGCCAGAACGCTCAATTAAATTAATGGAAGAGGGTTTACGTAGTATGACTCCCCAAGTTCCAGAAAAATCTTACTATATATGGCGTTATAAAGGTATTGATGAATTATTATTTTTAGGAAATGATCAGGCTGCACAAAATTCTTTCAGTATGGCAGCTAATTGGGCCAATAACTATTCCGATCCAGAAAGTAAATACATAACTCAAAATTCTCATCAAACAGCTTTATTTTTGAGCCAAAATCCCGATAGTAGGTACGCCAGAATTGCTACCTGGGCAATGATATTAAATAATGGAGTAGATGAAAAAACTCGCAAAAGAGTTATAAGAGAAATTGAGGCTTTGGGAGGAAAGGTAATTAGCACTCCAGAGGGTAACAAAATTGCTTTCCCTCCCAAAGATTGAAAAAAAGTATCTGAATCAATTATTCAGGATTCAGACGATCTCTGTTAAGAGGCCATTTATAAAGTAAATATTAAGTAGGGTGTGTTACAGCTATACAAGGATTTTGGAACTTAAGAGAGTCAGAATTAGCCTTAACGCACCGAGAGAGATGGTGCGTTCAGCGTTGCTATAAAGCACCCTAGAATTTAAGGTTTACTTAATAAACCATCTCTAACAATGCTTAGTTATTCGTTAGCACTAGGGGGAGTAGCTGGTGCAGTCTGTTGACGCTGTTCACGTTTTTTGCGGTCAGCTAAGAGCATATCTGCCATTACTGCTAGTGCTTGCGACATTTTCTCTAGATTAGCGCGATATAACTCCAAATCTTTGTTGAGTTTGTCTTCCGATAAATGCAACCCAGCCGCAATTGTTTTGATTGCGTCATTGCGTTGCTTGTCATCTTTTACCAAGTCTGGATCTGATTGTTCTAGTAAGGAAAATAGACCAATGGCAAACAAGCGATTGTACTTAAACTGAGAATTGTTAGCGATCGCTTGCAATTGTGATTGTAAATCAGGATCACGGTCTAAATGATTAGCCTGACTCAACCAAGCAATTAAATCATTGACTGCTAAACCTTTCGCCAAAGTTTGCAACCTTTCAGCATCCTGTCTATATCGCTGTGAGTCTTGCTCTACAGCTTGACAGATAGCCTGAAAAATTGATTCTTTGTCCCTTTCTGGTTGATAGCCTTGCATAAAGCGGTCAAAGGTTGTGACAACGCCCAAGGCATAAATTGGATTGTAACTAAAATCAACATTTACTGATAGCAGGTGCATTTCCACCATCAACTCTTCTACTACCCGACGATAGATTGTGTTGATGGGGCGGGTATGTAAGGAGTAGAAAGTTCTCTTGGTATCAGAGACAGTACGGACGTTATTCACAAAAAAAATATTAAGAATGTTAAGGGCGAAGTTATTTTATTGTCTCCCTTAAAGGCTACTTTGCCAAGTTCGGCTTTCTCATCAGAATCTTTGGTTAATTTGGTAGCATAAGGGAAATCAAAGTGATCAACGCAGAATTTACACCAAATTCTTTCAGATTGGCGAATTAATAACTCAGTTTGAGCCAGAGGGAGAATTGCTTATTTCGCGGTATACCCTCAGTGATGGCTTTGAGTTTCCTACTGAATTTATTCTGCTTCCCGAATTATTTTTGATCCAAATATTTTGAATTGTGCATCTCAATTTATGAGCCTTTCACCGCTTCTCATTACTCTGGGTAATTATATAGCTGGAGAATTTGACAATCGAGAACAAGCTTTAGCCGAACCTGCTTGGTATGTCCATTTACGGATGTGGCAAAGACCTGTGAACTTATTCACTCAAGACAGCATTACCTTGTTTGCCGAACAAGCGAATATTGTCAACTTAGACCGCCCTTATCGCCAGCGAATTATGCGGTTAATGGCAGGGAAAAATTGGGATGCACCTTTGCAAGTCCAGTACTATATGCTTAAAGATCCAAGTGCCTTAAGTGGCGCAGGTCGTAATCCTGCTTTACTCAAGACACTCACAATCGAACAATTAGATTTATTACCAGGGTGTGTGTTGACACTGACCCAGGAAGAATTAACTCCCAAAAACTATAAGTTTGTCGCTACGCAACCAACCGAGACTCGTTGCTGTTTTAATTATCAAGGCAACAATGTACAAGTTTCCTTGGGGTTTGCAGCTACAGCAGCAGAATTTTACAGCTACGACAAAGGCATTGACTCGGAAACTGGCAAAGCAACTTGGGGAGCGATTTTAGGGCCTTATCGCTACACTAAACGGGAACAGTATTCTCTTGATGGTGCTGAGTGCTGAGTAAAAAGCCTAACTGTTAGCCTTGAGCAGTTTTCTCACAGGTTGTTAGTGCCGTTATTCATACTCAGCACTTAATTAACTGGCAATACTCCGAGGAACACCTTCTAAGGCTTCCTCTTCTGTTTCAAAAATTTCAAATACTGTGTCCATCATCGTAACTTCAAACACGAGTTTGGCTTCTGGGTGTACGTTGCAAATGCGGAAACTGCCTTTGACTTTATCCGCATCGCGCATCCCAGCTACCAAAGAGGTGAGGCCAGAACTATCAATAAAATTTACTTGCCCAAGATTCACCACGACATGGCGACTCAACTTAGAAATACATTCCTGCAACTTTAAGCGAAACTGCCAAGCTGTGGTGATATCCAGACGACCAGCTGGTGCTAAAACTATGACGGTGTTACCGTCCTGGGTGGTATAGGTTGTTTGATCTATTTTTATCACTAAAAATCCCCGTGGCACTCATTTTCAAATTGACTATTGCTGGATTGAGCCTGAGATTGGTGAGTCAAACAACTTACTTTTTTGGTAATTCTGACTTTCGGAGGCACGAAAGCTTGACAGAAACTTGGTAAATTAGTTGACTCACCGCTTAAGAGGACTATCCAGTGCTGACACTTGAGATAAACAAGTTATAGCTAAAATAGTCACCTATTTACTAGGTGCTTACCTTTAGTAGTGTAACTCACTAAAAAAGTGCTGAGTACTAATGAAAGTGCTGAGTTGAAAGCTCTGAGTGCCAAGTAACGAATATGCAAAATTTTATATTCCTATACAACGCACCCAATACTGAACTTTCTCGGCAGATAAATTTCACTTGGGGGGATTATATTGTATGTGATCTTAGGGGGTTGCTGTCCAATTGATCCAATCTTGCGGCTTGAGGAAAGTATTATACAATTCGGCTTCGGGGGAATTGGGTTCTGGCTGATAACCATATTCCCAGCGTACTAAGGGCGGTAAGGACATGAGAATGGATTCGGTGCGGCCGTTGGTTTGGAGTCCAAAAATGGTGCCACGGTCGTAAACCAAGTTAAATTCCACGTAGCGGCCGCGTCGGTAGAGTTGGAAGTTGCGCTCGCGATCGCCATATTCTATTTCATGTCGCCGTTCTACAATTGGTACGTAAGCTGGTAAAAAAGCTCTTCCACTGCTATTGATAAAAGCAAATAAATCTTCCCAAGTCCGTTGCCCTACTACTCCTACTTGGTCGCTGTAATTTGCTGCTGGGCCTTGGGGGTTGGGGCCGCGATATAAAGTACCTTGACCATCTTGATAATCAAAGAACAAACCGCCAACACCCCGTGTCTCGTTGCGATGTTTGAGATAAAAATACTCATCACACCACAGCTTAAATACTGGGTAATATTCGGCGTGGTGTTCGTCACAAGCCTGTTTCACAGTTTTGTGGAAATGGGCTGCATCTTCGGCGAAGGGGTAATAAGGTGTTAAGTCAGCACCACCACCAAACCACCAAACGGGGCCAGCTTCAAAATAACGGTAGTTTAAGTGAACTGTGGGGACATAAGGGTTGCGTGGATGTAACACCAAAGAAGTACCTGTAGCATAAAATTGGTGTCCTTCCGCTTCTGGACGTTGGGCTAAAATCGAGGGCGGCAGGTGAGAACCCCAAACTTCAGAAAAATTTACACCTGCTTGTTCAAAAATTCTGCCCTCACGCAGTACACGCGATCGCCCACCACCACCCTCTGGACGTTCCCAAGCATCTTCTTGAAACTTACCCACACCATCTAACTCGGTCAACGCTTGGGTAATTTCGTCTTGCAGCTGTTTCATAAACTGACTCACCCTCGCCTTAGCATCCGTTGGCGGCAAGAACTTGGATGAGGCTGCTTTTACTGTTGGGGTGTGCGAATTAGTCAACATAGAGATTCCCGAACCTTAATTACAATTGCCAAAAACCCAGAAATTTTCCGTTAAAAATTGGTAGACAATAAGAACTGTTTTTTTAGCTCGACTTACTCAAACTACTTTTTTCTTAGTTGTCACACTTTTAAACGATTGATGTGTATGACTAGAGTTATTTTCCCTCAAATGCGTATAGGCTTGTATATTGACTCAGTTTTTTTTGTACTTCTTGATGGGAACATTCTGGTGTTAGCTCAACTTCTGGCAAGTTAGTATATGCCGTACTGATGATGGTGATGCTCTGCAAGCCTCGGTTTCCAGCCTTAGCAACCTTGTTATCATCTGTGACTAATTGGTACTTGCTATGCCGCAACCAATATTGAGAAATGTTAAGTCAGGGCAATTATGATTGCTCACCAGACCAGAGTTACCAGCAAGTCTGTAGCGAGGAGGATAAGGCAAATGCGAGGTTGGTTATCAAAATTCATCCACCGCAAACGTCGGCGCTTTTGTGCGTCTTTAGTCAGGACGTATCGAGAGATTAGTGACGCTTCTGTAGATGAACTGTGGCAAAAAGTAGTTGACTTAACCGATGTATCCTGGCATCCCCTACTCAAAAGTACGAATGTCCCCTACGGATTAGTCCCCAAACCCGGATTAATTTACCAAGCAGTCACTCGCGTTTCGCCCTTTCCTATCCGCATCTTTGTAGAACGAGTCAATCCCAGAGAACTGTTGAGTGTGAGAGTGCTGGCAATTCCTGGCGTGGAAGAGAGAATTACTTATCAAGTGGAATCTACGGTGTGTGGAACTTGTTTGTCTTATTCTGTCACCCTCAAAGGCTGGCTCTCTCCCCTGATTTGGTCATTTTCTCGCCCCTATGCCGATCGGGTGGCACGTTCTTTAGTTGAAGCCGTAGAAAATGCCGCAGTGCAAGCGGTATCTAGTAAGAAAAAACCTTTGAATGATGGTTGTTTTGATTTTTAGAAATGAGGGAGTGGGGAGTGGTGAGTTGGGAGTAGGGGTTGGAGGTTAGAAGCCAAAGCCGAAATTTGGTACGGCGAAAATTATTTTTTCATCTTTGACTCCCACTCCCCACTCCCTATTCCCCACTCCCCAACAAAGTTAAGATTCTATTAGGTAAGAATAAAAATTTCTTAAATTTTTTACGGCGGTAATGCTGAAAACACTATGTACGATGTCCTTGATTCCCGTTCTGTCTTAGAAGTATTGCGGCCTGTGCAAGACCCAGAACTCCGTAAGAGTCTGGTAGAACTGAATATGATTCGCAACGTTAACATTGACGGTGGCAAGGTGAGCTTTACTTTGGTTTTGACCACACCAGCCTGTCCTTTGCGTGAATTTATTGTCGAAGATTGTGAAAAAGCTGTTAAAAAACTTCCAGGCGTGACGGAAGTCAAGGTAGAAGTCACAGCCGAAACACCCCAGCAAAAAAATGTCCCCGATCGCAATGGGGTGCCTGGGATCAAAAATATTTTGGCAGTTTCCAGTGGTAAAGGTGGTGTCGGTAAAAGCACAGTGGCGGTGAATGTCGCCGTCGCCCTTGCCCAAACAGGTGCGAAAGTTGGTTTGCTGGATGCTGATATTTACGGCCCCAACGATCCCACCATGTTGGGGCTAGGAGATGCTCAAATTACCGTCCGTTCCACAGACAAAGGTGAAGTGTTAGAACCCGCCTTTAATCACGGAGTCAAATTAGTCTCAATGGGCTTTTTGATTGACAAAGACCAGCCGGTGATTTGGCGGGGGCCGATGCTGAATGGTGTGATTCGCCAGTTTCTTTATCAAGTGGAATGGGGCGAACTAGATTATTTAATTGTGGATATGCCACCGGGAACGGGTGATGCTCAGTTAACTTTAGCCCAAGCTGTACCAATGGCGGGATCTGTAATTGTGACTACACCACAAACTGTCGCTTTATTAGATGCTCGGAAAGGATTACGGATGTTTCAGCAAATGAACGTCCCGGTTTTGGGAATAGTAGAAAACATGAGTTACTTTATTCCCCCGGATATGCCAGATAAACAGTACGATATTTTCGGTTCTGGTGGTGGTGAAAAAACTGCTACAGAATTGGGAGTGCCTTTATTGGGCTGCGTCCCCTTGGAAATTTCTACTAGAGTTGGTGGTGACAGTGGTGTGCCGATTGTGGTGTCTCAACCAGATTCGGCTTCGGCTAAAGCCTTAAAAGCGATCGCCCTGACTATCGCCGGTAAAGTATCAGTTGCTGCGCTGACGGCATAAATTTTTAATTTTGTCTGATTCCTGGGCAATTGCCTAGGAATACAGATTATGAATTGAGAATTTAGAAGTTAAAATTCAGAAGTCAGAATTTCTCATTGTTTAAGTATGCGGAATTATAGTGAAAAAGTATTTTGGTTTGTGAAATAAATTCACAGGTTTGTCAACTCCTCCTGAATTTTACTTACTGTCTCCTAAATTCTTTTACTCAGTAAATTTAACTCTCCAAATTAAATTCTAAAATCACAACAATGTTGTTAAAACGTTCGCTTCCCAAAGTTCGCTGGAAGTCTTGGGTTAAACCTTGGCAACAAGTAGATTGGTTATTATTTTTTTTACCTGTGGCAGCCAGTATGTTTGGCGGTCTGATGATTCTTAGTACAGAACTCAAACAGCCTGTTACAGATTGGTGGTGGCATTGGTTGGTAGCGGGAATTGGCTCTTTTATCGCGTTGTTTTTAGCCCGCATCCGCTACGAAAATCTACTCCAGTGGCATTGGATTACTTATGGTCTGACTAACTTGAGTTTGATTGCGGTGATGGTGGCTGGTACGAGTGCGAAAGGCGCACAACGCTGGATTAGCGTCGCGGGTTTTAATGTCCAACCATCGGAATTTGCCAAAATCGGCATTATTATTACCCTCGCCGCCTTATTACACAAGCGGACAGCTTCTTCCCTAGATAACGTCTTTCGCGCCTTGGCGATTACTGCCGTTCCTTGGGCATTAATCTTTTTACAACCAGATTTGGCGACATCCTTGGTATTTGGAGCGATCGTTTTAGGGATGTTGTATTGGGCTAATGCCAATCCTGGCTGGCTGATCTTGTTCATTTCTCCAGTCATTTCCGCAATTTTGTTTAGTATTTACTGGCCTTTATCGGAGCCAATTATCTTATTTAAAGAATTAGCTTTAGGGCCTTTAGGGGTAGTTTGGTCATTTGCAATGGCAATTGTAGGCTGGCAAACACTTCCTTGGCGAAGATTTGGTCTGGGTGCGCTTGGCTCTTGGATTTTGAATATTTGCGGTGGTGAACTCGGTGTTTTTGCTTGGAATCATGTTTTAAAAGAGTATCAAAAAGACCGCCTCACCGTATTTATTAATCCCGATCATGATCCTTTGGGCGCAGGCTATCACCTGATTCAATCACGGATTGCCATTGGTGCGGGTGAAATTTGGGGATGGGGCTTGTTTAAAGGGCCGATGACTCAACTTAATTTCGTCCCGGAACAGCATACAGACTTTATTTTCTCTGCCGTGGGTGAAGAATTTGGGTTTGTGGGTTGTTTAGTAGTACTGTTTGTCTTTTGCTTGATTTGCTTCCGGTTGCTGCACGTAGCCCAAACCGCCAAAGATAACTTTGGTTCCTTATTGGCGATCGGTGTGTTGTCGATGATTGTATTTCAGCTGATTGTCAATGTGGGGATGACCGTTGGTTTAGCACCTGTCGCTGGGATTCCCCTACCGTGGATGAGTTATGGACGTTCTGCAATGCTGACTAATTTCATCGCTTTAGGAATAGTAGAATCGGTGGCAAATTTCCGACAAAAGCAGAAGTATTATTTATGAGTCATTGGTCATGAGTCAATAGTTGGAATGCAAAGGACAAATGACCAATGACAAAGGACAAGTATTAAGCTATTAACAGTAAACCAGCGAGGGTAAACATCATGATTCTGCCTGGAGCAACTGTTCGTGTTAAAAATCCCGCAGATACCTACTATCGCTATGAAGGACTCGTACAACGGGTAAGTGATGGCAAGGTAGCTGTATTGTTTGAAGGTGGCAATTGGGATAAATTAATTACCTTTCGCCTGTCAGAGTTGGAACCTGTAGACACCACAGCAGGACGCAAAAAAGCAAAATAAGCTTTTAGTCAATAGTCAACAAGCCTTGGACTATTGACTTTTTACTCAGCACTCAGCACTCAGCACTATCATGCGTCTTCCTCTACCACAATTTGCGACAAGCGATCGCCACCCCAGCCACATTGCGGAGGTGATTGAGACTAATACTACTGAATTTCTGGCACAATGCTTGGAACCAGAGGATTTAAGCTTTCCGGCTATGCCACCTTTTGGTAGTTGGGTTTGTGCTGTAGATGAAGAGTCTGGAAATCAAGTTTATGCTGTGGTTTCTTATGCCACAACTATGCCGATAGATTCTGTGCACCGGGCTGTGGCGATGGGTTTGTCATTGCAGGAATTACGAGAAGAACAACCCCAGATATTTGCTATGCTCAAAACGGAATTTCGGGCGGCGATTGTTGGTTTTTCACCGCCTACCCAAAATTCCGCAGCAACTCCCCGGATATATCAGTATTTACCACCGCGCCCACCGCAAATTCACCAAGCGGTTTATCGCTGCGAAGCGGAAGCAATTATTAAATTTACAGAAGAATTAGATTTTTTACGGACATTATTGTCTGTAAATGGTGCGCCAGTTGAGTCTTTAACCGCCGCAGCTATTCGAGATGTTTATCAGTTACGCAAAGCTGACAGAGAATGGCTGGTGAAAGCGGGACGAATGCTGAGTGTATTGTTAAAAGATGATTATGACCGCTTACGGTTTATTTTGAGTCAAATACACCCATAGGTAGTTATTTTATGAAAAATTACTTAAGTAATCTCAAATAAACTGTTTTGTCATTTATCAGGGTGGCTTTTATAATGATTTGTTTTGATTGTGCGATCGCCTAACAAGCGATCGTTGTTTTACCGTCGCTACTTGAAGTCCTACCTATGGAACCAGTCTTATCAGTTCTGGCGCTAGAACCTAACTTCCATCTGGGTCAGGAACCAATCGTTCCTTTGGCAATTTTACTATTGGTGATTTTAGCTGTACCCATTTTGTTTGAGCGCCTCAGAATACCAGGGTTAGTTGGTTTAGTTGGTTCTGGAGTTGTACTTGGCCCGTCAGGTTGGAATTTAGTTCACACTGATGACTCCATCATTCACCTACTATCTGACATTGGCTTAATCTATTTGATGTTTTTGGTAGGTTTAGAACAAGACTTGCGCCAATTACAGCATAGTCAAAAACAAGCTTGGAAATTTGCTGGGTTCACTTTGATTATCCCTTTACTGATGGGAATCTTAGTCGGGAAGATATGCGGCTGGGGGTCGAATACATCTCTATTCATCGGCTGTTTATTTAGTTCTTATACCCTTTTGGCACATCCCATTCTCAGCAGCTTGGGAGTGGTTAATAATCAAGCCGTTAGCACCTCAATTAAAGCAACGATATTAACTGATATTGGTGCTGTTTTGATATTATCAATTTTCTTATCTAGCCAACCCACAGAGACATTCAGTTTATCTTACATCCTCACATATTTAGGTCGGTTAATTATTTATACAACAATTGTTTGGGTGGGTTGTGATTGGGCTGGACAAGAATTTTTCCGTCGTTCTGGAGACGATGAAGGTAATAAATTTTTATTTGTCTTGCTATCAGTATTTATTGCCCTCATCAGTTGTCAATTACTGGGAATTGCAAAAATTGTTGGAGCCTTTTTAGCAGGTTTGGCAGTGAATACAGTAGTTGGTGACAATCCCACTAAAGAAAAAATTACTTTTTTGGGTAGTGTTTTATTTATTCCGGTATTTTTTGTTAACCTTGGTGTTTTGATTAATTTGCCTGCTGGCAGCAACCGAGTTACAGTTTTAGAGTTAATTTTGTTAGGTTTTGTTAGTGTAATTGTTAGTAAATTTGTAGCGGCGTTGTTAGCAAAACTTTGCGATCGCTATAACTGGCAAGAAATGTTTACTATGTGGTCGATATCCTTACCCCAAGTCAGTATTACCTTAGTGGGGACTTTTTTAGGGTATCGTGCTGGCTGGCTCTCTACAGAAGTATTTTTCAGCATAGTGGCGTTAGTATTGATCACATCAACTTTAGGGATTGTACTTACAGATCACCTAGCTGTGGCTTTAACACCTACACCCCAGCCAGAAACACTCACAGTAAATTTACCTGAAGCCAAAATCGTTAAAAAACCTAGTATTTTCACCATAGTTGTACCAATATATAATCCTCATACGCAGCAGTACTTAATGGAAATGGCGGCGCTATTAGCCCACTTAGAAAAAAGTAAAATTATCCCGTTACATATTGCCACGGCTGCGGCGCAGATGGATGCACCACAACTAGAAGCATCTCTGCAAAAAAGTGAACGTTTATTAGCCAAAGCCACTGAGCAGAGTTTGGGCTGGGAAATTGAAACAGTACCACTACTGCGGATTGATAATGCTTATGGAGCGGGAATTAGCCGAGCCGCAAGAGAGCAGCAAGCCAGTTTAATTGTTATGGGTTGGGGTAAACGGACTGGTTTGCGATCGCGTTTATTTGGTAATGTGACTGATAGTGTATTGTGGGCTTCCCACTGTGCGGTAGCGGTCACATGTCTGGTAGAATCCCCCCAAAAAATTCAGCGCATTCTCGTTCCATTAGAAAATTTAACTTCGCCTGTATTGCCTGCTGTCAAGTTTGCCCAAACGTTGGCCGAGGCTAATCAAGCCCAAGTCACAGTTTTAAATGTGTGCGATCGCCGCATCAGTTCTAGTAAAATTGCCGCTAGGCGATCGCAACTAACAGTTTTAGTCTCCCAATTAGCCCTGCCAAATCCCCCAGAAATTCAAATGATTGCTCATGAAAATATTGCCCAGGCAATTTTACAGGCAGCCAGATTGTATGATTTGGTGGTATTACCTTTTGTCCGTAACTATTATATCCCTGGCGGCTTGGTCACGAGTGATCTAACGACTCAAATCGTCAAGCACCTGACTTGCTCGATTGTCATCCTGAAAGCCTCTGAAAATACCCAAGTCACAAACATATCTAAAACCATTGCTAACAAGAGTTTTATGATTTAAGACATTTCCCTAATCCATCACTTGCAGTCGGCAATTTTGTAACTTCAGATAGATGAAAAGCTATTACTGATTATAATTTTGGTTTTACAAGCAGCTAAATTTTGTTGAAGATTTCATGAATTCTCCGGTAAAAATGCTCAAGCCTTCAGTGATGTTTGCTATTTTGCTAGAAGAATTGTCCAGCAAGTAAGTATTCATGTAACAAAATTGCATACATAACAAAGTTAGTCACTCATAAAATACATTACTAAAATTTAGCTGTGTTCGCCCTGCATTTTTGTATCTCGGCTGGGTATTCTAAAAACAAGCTAAACAGCCACTACTAGTATCTGTAAATATCAGGAAAACTATGAGAATTTTGGTGACGGGCGGCGCTGGTTTCATTGGCTCCCATCTCATTGATCGATTAATACCCCAAGGGCATGAAGTAATCTGCTTGGATAATTTTTATACAGGTACTAAGCGAAATATCTTCAAATGGATGGGACACCCAAACTTTGAGTTGATCCGCCACGATATTACTGAGCCAATTCGTTTAGAAGTCGACCAAATCTATCATTTAGCTTGTCCAGCTTCGCCAGTACATTATCAGTACAACCCAGTGAAAACCGTTAAGACTAACGTTATGGGAACGCTGAATATGTTGGGGTTAGCTAAACGTGTAAAAGCTAGATTTTTGTTAGCTTCGACTAGCGAAGTTTACGGTGATCCAGAAGTTCATCCCCAAACTGAAGACTACAGAGGTAATGTTAATCCCATTGGCTTGCGTTCTTGTTACGACGAAGGTAAAAGAATTGCGGAAACTTTAGCATTTGACTACTACAGACAAAATAAAGTTGAAATTCGCGTAGCCCGAATATTTAACACCTACGGGCCACGGATGTTGGAAAATGATGGGCGGGTAGTCAGCAACTTGGTAGTTCAAGCACTACGGGGTATTCCCTTAACTGTGTATGGTGAAGGTACACAAACACGTAGTTTTTGTTACGTGTCTGACCTAGTAGAAGGACTGATGCGGTTGATGAATTGTGAATTTACTGGCCCCATCAATTTAGGTAATCCTGACGAATACACAATCCTGGAATTGGCTCAGGCTGTGCAGAATTTGGTGAATCCCGATGCCGAGATTAAATTTGAACCACTACCCTCAGATGATCCTCGCCGCCGTCGCCCTGATATTAGCAGAGCAAAAACTTGGTTAAATTGGGAACCTACCATTCCTCTGCAAGAGGGGTTAAAACTGACAGTAGAGGATTTCCGCGATCGCCTAAAAAGTGATACTTAGGATTTAAGCTTCCCCGCAGTGGATCAAACTGCTCTGAATCAGAGTACAAGCTAGGTTGAATTCATAGCTTGTACTTGAATCATTAGTTCATCAACGGCGTGTAAATGTCGTATGGACAACTTCATTTTTGAAGAATCACCCCAAGAAAGCGAGGAGTTAATAAGATGCGTGTTTGCGTAATTGGTACTGGATACGTTGGTTTAGTTACAGGTGCTTGCTTGGCTCACATTGGCCATGATGTAGTTTGCATCGATAACAACGAAGAAAAAGTCAAATTGATGAAGTCTGGGCAATCACCAATTTTCGAGCCAGGACTCTCGGAAATTATGCAATCTGCCATTCAATCAGGCAATATTCAGTTTTCCTCCGATCTCGCGGCTGGTGTCGCCCACGGTGAAATTCTGTTTATTGCAGTGGGTACACCACCTCTACCCACTGGTGAAAGTGATACCCGTTATGTTGAAGCTGTAGCCCGTGGAATTGGTGCTAATCTCAATGGCGGTTATAAAGTCATCGTCAACAAATCTACAGTCCCCATTGGTTCTGGTGACTGGGTAAGAATGATTGTTTTAGATGGCATTGCAGAACGCCAAAAATCACTGGTACCAGCAGGTGGTGTGCCTAGCGATGACAAATTGCCAGAACTGGCTGCACATTTTGATGTAGTCAGCAACCCAGAGTTTTTGCGTGAAGGTTCAGCAGTATACGATACCTTTAACCCCGATCGCATTGTTTTAGGCGGCAATAGCTCAAAAGCGGTCGCTATGATGCAAGAACTTTATGCCCCCATTGTCGAGCGCAAGTTTGCTGCTGACCAATCTTTACCACCTGTACCTGTACTAGTTACAGACCTCAGTTCAGCAGAGATGATTAAATACGCTGCTAATGCTTTCTTGGCTACCAAGATTAGTTTTATTAACGAAGTTGCTAACATTTGCGATCGCGTTGGTGCTGATGTGACTCAAGTAGCTAAAGGCATTGGTTTAGACTCCCGCATCGGTAACAAATTCTTACAAGCCGGCATTGGCTGGGGTGGTTCCTGCTTCCCCAAAGATGTTTCCGCTTTGATTCACACTGCTGATGATTATGGTTACGAAGCTCAACTACTCAAATCAGCCGTCAGCGTTAACGAACGTCAGCGTTTGATTGCTTTGGAAAAACTTCAGCAAGTTCTAAAAATCCTCAAAGGTAAAACAGTCGGCTTGCTTGGTTTAACCTTCAAACCCGATACCGACGACTTGCGCGATGCACCCGCCCTCAACTTAATTGAGCAACTCAACCGCTTAGGAGCCAAAGTTAAAGCTTACGACCCCATTATTTCTCAAACCGGGATGCGTCATGGGTTGTCTGGCGTTTTGGTAGAAACTGATGCCGAAAGACTCGCCGATGGTTGTGATGCTTTGGTTCTCGTAACCGAATGGCAACAATTCAGCCAGCTAGATTATGCCAAAATGGCACAACTGATGAACAACCCTGTCGTGATTGATGGTCGTAACTTCCTCGACCCTGAAACAATGGTAAGAGCAGGTTTCCAATACGTTGGTATCGGTAGATAATTCTCCAAATGTAGGGTAGGCAATGCTAATGACGTAAGAATTAGAGTTTACACTAATCTTGAGCATTGCCCGCCTGACAAAACTTGCAATTGATATGATCTATTCCCCATCCCTTCTCCAACGCGGAGAGGGGAATTTTAATGTCTGATGCACCTAAAATTGCGGAAAATAGCAAAAGCGATCGCCATCATTAACCCCAAGACAGGGATAATTATCCTCATGCTACAATTACAATCATCCGCTTTGGAAGAGCAAGCGATCGCCCATCCGCAAAGACAAACGATCGCCATCTGTTTTAAACCTCAATACACCGTATTGAATTAAAAGTTGTAACCAATACCGAAGAGTAAACCAACATCAGTCTGATCTAAAAAAGCAGCATTGACAGTACCATTTAGGGTAAAGCGATCGCCTAACGGTACATCCACACCACCAGTTAACAACAGTCCAACATCAGCATCATTGCTAGTTTCGATAGCGACACCAGCACCAACAAAAGGTGAAACAGGAAAACGTTGCTCACCTGTGGGATTAACAGAACGAGGTAAAAAGTCAAAGGTTACAGGTACTAAAACCACAGTGTCATCACCAAAGACGGCGGAAGGACGTACAGAAATATAGTTAGTTAGCCCGACTTTACTAATTACGGCAATATTTCCTTCACTTAAAGCGGAGTCTCCACCCAAACCGATGTTACCAGCAACACCAATATAACTAGAACCGCCACGGGTAGCTCTACCAGCCTCAATATCCGTAGTTGTGCTTCCAGGAGTAGTTTGATTGTTGTCTGGTGGTTGTTGACTCACATTCAAGTTGGGTGGAATTAGAACTTCATTAATAACGTGAATCACACCATTACTAGCTTGAACATTCGCTTGAATCACTCGTGCATCGTTGACAGCGATTTGATTATTTGCACTGTCCACCTTGATATTTACAGACTGATCCTCAGCCGTTCTCAATTCGCCTGGTGTCAGTTGACTAGAAGTTAATGAGCCAGGAACCACATGATATCTGAGAATTTTCACTAACACTTCTCTATTTTCTGGCCGTTGTAGCTGTTCAATAGTACCAGCAGGCAAAGCAGCAAACGCCTGATCTGTAGGCGCAAACACTGTATAAGGGCCTGGTTGTTGTAGAGTTTCAGCTAAACCTGCTGTCCGTAATAAAGTTGTTAAGGTAGTAAAAGAATTATTAGATGCGGCGACGGAAACAATATCGTTACCAGTTTGAGTATTACCAGTATTGCCAGCCACTATATAATTAGCAGCCGTCACATTACTAGCCAGAGGTTGGGCTTGTCCTTGTCTAACCAAGGCTTGATACAACAAACTTGCAGCTTCAGCACGAGTTAAAGGAACTTGGGGATTAAGTTGTTTAACATCGGGATAATTGACAACAATGTTAGCTTGAGTCGCCGCAGCTACAGTGTTGACTGCATAGTTAGGAACTGTTGAAGCATCTGTATAGTAAGTGGTGAGAACATCAGAAGCATTGCCGCTAGTATTTAAATTTAAACCACTAGACAAAGCTGCGATCGCCTGAACTTTGGGAATTTGCAAATTAGGGCGAAACTCATTACCAGGATATCCCGTCATAAACCCAGTTTCGTAAGCTTCTTGAATTGACGGAGCCGCCCAATAGCCAGCAGGTACATCTGTAAACCCACCCGCACTAATTTGCCGAACTGGATTTTGATTAAAAGCTTTTTGAATCATTGTTGCAAATTCGGCACGAGTTACAGCTTGATTCGGCCTAAATGAACCATCTGGAAATCCCGAAATGACATTTCTGGCTGCTAACGCTTGAATAAAAGGAGTTGCCCAGTAATCTGTACTCACATCAGAAAAATTACTAGCAGCAGTTGGAGAAGGTGTCACCGATGGCGCAGGTGTCACCGATGGCTCTGTTGTTTGTGCCGAAACTACTATGGGGTTAAATGCCGCCGTTGCTACTCCTAAAACCACCAAAGTTGTTTGTGCTAATGACCAACCAAGTAAACTACCCATGAAAATTTCCTCCAAAACAAAGTAGAAATATGAAAAATTCAAATATTCCCAGACATGACAAATTCACCCAACATGAAAAACCACAGGCTTTTCATACTAGGAAGCTCATTGCCGTTCATGAGCTAAAACAATACTTCCTTTAAGTAATTCAGTAATCTTCCTGCTGCATGATATTTAGTAATATTAGAAGTAACAAATCGCTGCTACATCTATAGTTAATATTTCCAAAAATTACTAAATTTCAACAACTAGCTAAAAGGTTACATTTTTTAAATAAATTCTCTTACCTTAGATAGTTGGTCTATTTATGATATTTTGCTAAAAAATCAGCCCAAACCAGCAATTACCCTGCATAATTAGAGTATAACCACCATCAGACTGCCAGCTTTTCAGGATGTAGTGCAGTATGCAAAATAATTTTTGAGTTTGTTTTGCTAAACTTCAAAACAAATAAAAAATCTATTTGATTAAGGTGTATAACTGCAAAAGTGTGGACAAGCACTTCCCTACCAGCAAAGTGCGTTTCTCTCCCTTGTCTCTTTTATCCACATATCAAACAGAACTGCGATATCTTTTATTCCCAATGATTCTGTGTCAAAACTCAGTCTGAAGGAGGGGAAATTGCCCCCGAAACAAAATCTCGAACAATTATGGATTGTACGTTGTGGTGCGGCTATTTTGCTGTTTGGTCAAGTTATACTTCATTTGCTTCAGGGAAAAGCTTACTATCGCAAAATTCTAGAACACATGGTGACAGCCGGGCCTGGTTCTATCTCGCCAGTGCTGCTGGTGAGTGGTTTTGCGGGGATGATTTTTACAATTCAAACCGCCAGAGAATTAGTTCAATTTGGTGCTGTGAGTGCGGTGGGGGGTGCGTTTGCTTTGGCTTTTTGCCGAGAATTAGCACCTATTTTGACGGCTAGTATTCTTGCAGGACAAGTCGGTTCTGCTTTTGCGGCTGAGTTGGGTGCAATGCGTGTTACAGAACAAATCGATGCACTTTACATGCTCAGAACTGATCCGATAGATTATTTAGTACTACCTAGAGTCATCGCCTGCTGTTTGATGATGCCTTTAATGATGATTTTTGCTTTAATTATCGGCATCATAGGCGGTGTATTTGCTGCATCACAGTTTTACCAGATTGTTCCAGAAGCCTTTTTAGAATCAGTCAGAAATTTTTTAGAACCCTCAGATTTAATGATTATTTTGTTAAAAGGATTCATTTTTGGAATTTTGGTGGCTGTTAATGGTTGCAGTTGGGGACTAACTACAAAAGGCGGTGCAAAGGAAGTTGGAGAATCAGCCACAACGGCAGTTGTTACTACTTGGGTATCAATTTTTATCATGGATTTTATCATCACTGTATTACTTTCTGGACAGCCTAATATTTAGTAATATTTCATTTTTTAAGTACTTCTGCGGAAGCAAAACTAGTGTTTTTATACTAACTTTCTCGAAGTAAAAAATTCTTGCCAAAATGACATTTGATTTAGCAATCTGGAAATTTGATTGTTATATTGTATTAAATGACTATGTAGCTAATTATGGGGAAAGCTGTGCGTGATGATTTACAGGGCTTAGAAATTAGTCAAAAAGAATTACAACAACTCACTAATTTGCCTGTCAAATATCAACTAGTTTTAATTACTAATCCTCTAAAAGAATTTAGTAAACAATTGGTATATAAAATGAAAGGTTCTGAAGGCGCTACAGTAGTCTTTATTAGCTTTTCTATATTTGTTTTCACTTATTTAATTCTGGATATTATTATTAAATTATTTGCCAATTGGCTCACGATTCCGTCTTGGATATTACTACTATTAATGTGTTTTTTCGGTAGTGCTGGCATACAGTTAATTTTCTATTTGCTGTGGCGCAATATTCAGAAAATATTAAAAGAGAATATGACTAGTTCTCTGCACATTCTCTTAAATGATGTTGACCGATATAATGCAGTGATTAAAGCCATAGATATTAATGACCAAATAGAAGCGGCGGGAAACCACGAAGTTAGTATTCAAGAACGAGAAAAAGTAATTGCTGCATTGCAATTTACTAGAGCCGATTTAGTACGAGCTTTGAAAACCGAAAGAATTCTGCGCGAAAATAAGAATTTTATTATTCATAATGCTGAATTATTTGCCAATAATTTAGCCGCTTTGGCAACAATGCAAGTTACAGAAAAAGCGAGTGAACATGGCAAGTTATTAAATGAAGCATTACAGATTGCTTTAGATGTGCAGTATGAAATGAAAAAATTGCAAAGTCAAGGATGAAGGTGAGACGGCAATTTTAGTGAGGGTGAAAAGGGAGACAAGGGAGACAAGGGGGACAAAGGGGACAAGGAAGATAGTCAATACTAGATTTTTGGGAACTTTTACTGTGACTGTTATAGTTGGAAGCAGGAGCTAAAATCATCGCTATGACTGCAACTACTAAGAAACTAACTTTTGCAGAGTATCTCAAGTATAGTGATGGCAAAGATACTCAATATGAATTAGTAGATGGAGAACTTATCCCCATGAGTCTTGGTACTGGCAAACATGACAGTATTTCCAAGTTTTTAGAAAGAACTTTTGATGATGAAAGTGCCAAGATGTGTAAGAATTGGACAGCACAAAAGTTCTCTGTGGGAGTGCGATCGCCACGCGGGGGACGTTGGGATACTTCACGCATTCCAGATGTAGTGGTGTTATTAACTGTGCAGTGGGAAGCAATGTTGAATCGAGAAGCTGTGATTGAACTTGATGAAACTCCTCCCATATTGGTTGTAGAAGTTGTCAGCGAATCGACTCAAACGACAGATTATCGCCACAAGCGTTCTGAGTATGCAGTGCGCGGAATTCCTGAATATTGGATTGTTGATCATCTTCAACAGGTAGTAACAGTATGCACGTTAGTAGAAGGTTTCTACGATGCTGTTGCATTCCGAGGAGAGGAACGGGTTATTTCTGCGACTTTCCCTGATTTGAATTTAAGTGCTGCACAAATTTTGGCAGGAAGGAACTGAGTTAAACGAGTTGAGTAAATCTGCGATCGCATTATTTTTTCTGTTGTTTAGTCTGCAAAGCTCAGTATTTCTCTGATTCTGACTCCTGATACTAATACCAATTCGCAATGACGCTCTCAGGCTCGCTAACGCTGCGCTAACGCAATTAAGAAATCTAGCTCCAGTAAGACTTTCCTGATTTCTATCTGTCGCATTCTTTTCTTAAATTGGTATAAGAGGATGTTTGGAAAGTCATGAAAGATACTAAAAACCCCTCTCCAAACCTCTCCCCGACGCGGAGAGAGGCTTTGAAACCCCCATTCCCTCGTGGGGGCTAGGGGGGTTAGGTTTTTCAGATTTTGATGTTAACAATAATACTTTTCAAACATCCTCTAAGTTGCGTTCAGAAATAGTATTCCTACTCCCCACTCCCTACTCCCTACTCCCAGCTCAAATTACTATCTTTGATTGCAACTTGGTATGAATTCCCCAGTGTCGCGGTTCCCAGTCTAATATAAAGAAGTGTAAATTAAGCGATCGCCTACAGGCATGGACTGGAAAGAAATTAGAGGTAACTGGGTACTGGTTCCCAAAAATCCTATAGGTATTGTCCATTTTTTAGGGGGTGCTTTTGTGGCTACTGCACCCCACCTAACTTACCGTTGGTTACTGGAAGAGGTAGCCAGTAAGGGATATCTTGTGATTGCGACTCCCTTTGTGAACACTTTAGATCACATAGCGATCGCCCAATCTGTTTTGTTAAACTTTGAACGCACCCTCGAACGCTTACACGACTCTGGTTTATTGCGTAAGCTGTATCTTCCTACTTATGGTATTGGCCATAGTATGGGTTGCAAACTCCATTTACTCATCGGTAGTTTGTATTCTGTAGAAAGAGCCGGAAATATCTTAATATCCTTTAATAATTATGCGGCTAAAGATGCTATTCCTTTAGTTGAGCAACTCAACTCTAGTTTGGCAATTGAGTTTACACCTTCGCCATTAGAAACTAATAAGATTGTCCAAGAAGGTTATAAAATCCGTCGGAATTTACTCATTAAATTCAATAACGATAACCTCGACCAATCAGCAGCTTTAACCAAAATTTTACAACAACGCTTTCCAGAAATGGTTACAGCACAAACCTTACCTGGAACTCATACAACTCCTCTCGGACAAGATATTCAATGGCAAATTGGTACTTCATTCACTCCTTTTGATGCTTTGGGACAATGGTTTAAGCAAGAAGTTTACCGCGATTTACATCAACTTAAGCGTGCTATTCTTCTCTGGATGAATCCTTTATCGCCACCGTAATTGTTGATATGTTCCTGAACAGATATGGCATTCCTAAAGATACCTGATTTTTTTGATAAATTCGGGTATCTGACAGCAAATAACTTTAGGAAAGTTGAGAAATTTTAAATTTGTTAGTTTGTTGATTTTTTATGATATCAAATAATAATTAATTATATCAAAATTTTTATGTTACAAATATTAGTAATCGATGATGATCCAACAATACAAGTATTTCTCAAAAGGCTGTTAGAAAAACAAGGGTATGAGGTGATTACAGCCTGTAATGGCGAAGAAGGCATTGAGAAAGCGATCGCCTACCATCCAGCCCTAATTATTTGTGATTGGATTATGCCTGGATTAAACGGGCTGGAAGTATGTAATTATATTAAGAATGATCCGAATTTATCCACCAGTTTTTTTATTTTATTAACATCATTAGATTCGGTTGCCGATCGCGTTAAGGGTTTAGATGCTGGTGCTGATGATTTTATCACTAAACCTATCGAGCAGAACGAATTAAAAGCCAGAGTTAGGGCTGGATTAAGACTCCATCAATTAAGTCGAGATTTACAAATTCAAAAGCAGCTTTTAGAAACAGAACTAGCACAAGCGGCTGAATATGTGCGCTCACTTTTACCTTTACCAACCACAGAACCATTTAAGATTAATTCCTGCTTTATTCCTTCACGGCAACTTGGTGGTGATTGTTTTGATTATTATTGGTTGGATGATGATTATTTGGCAGTTTATTTATTAGATACAGCCGGACATGGACTTAGGGCTACTCTCCCATCTATTTCGGTGTTAAATTTACTGCGATCGCGGGCTTTAAAAAGTTTAAATTACTATCAACCGAGTGATGTTCTGCGCGGATTAAATGAAACCTTCCAGATAGATTATCAAAATGATAAATACTTTACCATTTGGTATGGAGTTTATCACAAAGTCACCCAGCAGTTAGTTTATGCTAGTGCTGGGCATCCGCCAGCCGTATTAGTATCTGGCAAATCCCCAAAAAATCCCGAAGTGCAGCTATTGAGAACTCCTGGTATGCCCGTGGGGATGTTTCCTGAAGCAAAATATGTTGATGCTTGTTGTCAAATTACTGACTTTAGCAATCTCTATATTTTTAGTGATGGGGCTTACGAAATCACCAAAACTGATGGAACTCTTTGGAGTTTAGATGGGTTAATTCAAATATTAGTCAGCATACAAAATACCTTTGATTGCCCACTAGAACAAGTGCTAAATTACCTAATTGCTTTAAACTCCAAAGAGAATTTTGATGATGACTTATCAATCTTACAAATTCAATTTCAGTAATTAATTTTTAGAAAGTACAACTTGATGAAATTCATCTTGGCTAGGAAAAATTTCAAAAACTTTATCCATACCAGTCAATTCAAATAAAATTCTCACTTGTTCATTAATAGAACAAAGCACTAATTTTGTACCTGTAGCTCTTAATGTTTTGAAAGCTAAAACTAAAGCCCCCAGGGCTGAACTATCCATAAATGTCACATCTTGGCAGTCAACTAGCACAATTTTTGCACCAGTTCCTTGAAGTTCAGTAATATTTTCTCTAAGAATTTGTGAATTGTTAGTGTTGATAATACCATTGAGCTTTACAACTTGTACTTGATTATCCATAGTATTTCCCCATTGTTGTATGAAAAGATGCTGATTTTGTTAGTATTATATACTAATAGCCATTTTGAGCAGAATAAAAGTCATTAATACTAGTATTTGCTAAATTGATGGCATTATTTTGGCGATGTAACGGTTGATAATACATCCTCAATTTTATTTAAGAAGTATCCATAATTTCATTTATCAAGGTTAATAAATACCCAAACATTGCTGTATTCAGAGTACCGTAACTTAAATTACAAAATTATATTTTTGTAGTTAAGTTTTGCAGAATTGCCATCAAAAAGAGTTAGATATATGAACATAACCGAGAAGTAAAACTAATTTTTGTATCAATCGCGCCAGAATATGTAGCAATCTTATTTGATTTCTCAACTACTCGTTTAGGTAGAGAATCAGGAAGGGTATAGTAAATAAGATGGAGAGTCCCTGAATAAATTTACGGAGATTTGCAGCAGCGATCGCCTCGACTTTCTTAGTATTCCCAATATTTGTAATTTTTTTCACAAAATTCCGTTCAGTAATCAATTAAAAATTTAAATATCATTGCCTCAACCTGAATCAATGGGACTTACGGTGACTCGATAAAGTAATTTATCGCCTTGCAAGTAGCCACTGTAGCGGACTTTGACTAATTCACCAGGCTGTGCATTTCCTTTGCTTAATTGATGTTTTTGGGGATCATAGGGGATTTCTGCGCCGATTGGTGCGATCGCTTCTATCTCCCAGGCTTGTAACAGTTTTTTGAGTGAGTTTTCGATTAATGGTAGTATCTTCACCGCTTCCAACTGAGGATTTTCCCGTGCTTTTTGAGCCGCAGCCGGAAACTGCAATAATAAAGATTCCAGCAGTTGCAAACTCGACTGCTGGAATTCTTGGAGTAATAACTCTCGTTGTTGTTTGATTTGTAATTGCGATCGCTGGTATTCGGTTTTTAAATCAGCAATCTCTTGCAACATCTGTTGAGTAGCAACTTGATCAGCTTGATTCAACTCCAGAGATGAAAAAGCTGTAACCAGTTCATTTAACGACACCTGGAGAACAGAAGCCAACTTGAGTAACACATCAACTCTGATTTGTTCTACCTCTCCCCGTCGTAACCGCAATATTTGCCGTTCGGAGACACCGGTCGCTTTACTCAAAGCTTTAAAACTTGTAATCCCGACTTTTTGGGATAAATCTTGCAGTTTTTGCGTGAAATCAAGATTTGCCATCGCTCAGGAAAGAATAAAGGCTTAAGGATGAAGTATGAAACTCATACTTAAAATACTTCACGCTTCATCCTTCACATTCCTTATTCTTCCAGCAAACTTCTCAACATCCAAGCAGTTTTTTCATGGACTTGCATACGCTGAGTTAACAAATCGGCTGTGGGTTCGTCGTTGACTTCATCTACTATAGGAAAAATCGATCGCGCAGTTCGCACTACCGCTTCTTGTCCTTCCACCAGCAACTGAATCATCTCCTTAGCCTTGGGTACTCCTGGGGTTTCGGGAATGGAACTGAGTTTGGCATATTCGCTATAAGTTCCAGGTGCGGGATAACCCAAAGCCCGGATGCGTTCAGCAATTAAATCCACGGCTAAAGCTAGTTCTGTATACTGAGTCTCAAACATCAGGTGTAATGTTTGAAACATTGGCCCAGTAACATTCCAGTGGAAGTTATGAGTTTTAAGATACAGTGTATAAGTGTCTGCCAATAGACGGGACAATCCTTCGGCAATTTTGGTTCTATTTTCTTCGTCGATGCCAATATTTACATTTTTTACTGTTGCTTGAGATGACATAATTTTCTCCTAAACTTATTATTTGAGGATGAGGGGCTAAAAATGATGAAGTTCAAAGGCTGAATTATGAAATTCCATACTTCACCTTCATACTTTATACTTCTTTACGCTAAGTGCATCTTGAGAACGCTGCGAGGAGCTTTACGGACTCTGGCTAATATGGTTTCTTGTCCTAAACGCTGACAAGCTTCATAACGATGGCAGCCAGAAAAGCCATAATATTGGCCGTCTACTTCTAAAACATCGATGGGTTCTTGCTGTCCAATCTCCGCAATGGATTCCATTAAGGCTTTGACCTTGTTGGGATCGTTAACACGGGGTAGGGGACGTTTAATTTGATTTAAGGGAATTTCTTGGACTTTAGCCATCAGGAGTTAATCCAACTAATTCTGTTCTGTGCCTATAGATAAATCATAGTCGTTATGACTTTGATTTGCAAGTAATTTAGGTAGCTAAATTGGCAATGGTACTATTGGAGCGTTCATGCGACAAAACCACTACGCTACAAAGCAAATGGTAACTCTGCCCCAGCGCAATACGAAAAGGCAGAATCAAGTCACAGTCGAATTTTCGTTTTGGCGTTTGTCTTACACAGTAGTAACGACATTTTGCCTATTGGGGCTGACAGCCGCATCCGGGCCGGGAAGTAACAGCCAAGATGTAGAATTAAGAGTCGGAATTATTCAGAGATTTGGCGAAAAATCCACAGCCAAGCTGCAACTAGAACCGACAAAAGGCGATCGCTTGCGGTTAAGCTTTCCTCTAGGTAACAAGCAACAGACCATAGTCACTGACAAACCTGTAAAACTAGAAACAGTGATGCAAGCTGTGGCTAAACCTGTAGTTCAGGAAGTAGTGGTTTTAGGGACATACCGTACCTTTGAAACAGCAGAAGACAGTGCCAAAAAATGGCGATCGCAAGGGGTAGAAGTAGAAATTGCCCAGCCAGAACGTTGGCAAGTTTGGGCCAAGCGGGATGTTTACAGCACAGCTTTATTGCGTCGCTTGTTATTTGAGAACTTGCAAAAGTCTGGCGCAAAAATGGCATATATCGATACGAAAGTGCAGAAAGAAGTACCGCAAATCAGTTGGGTAGTAAATGGTAAACGTTACAACCCGATGAACTTAGCCATCAGCGCCGATAAAAACTTAATTCGCATCAACAAAGGTGAAAAATCGGGAACTGGGCGGGTGTATGCGGGGCGAATGGCGTTGCAGCCCAACGCTTACGGTACATATACATTAGTCAATGAAGTCTCCTTAGAAACGTATTTACGTGGTGTTGTTCCCAACGAAATTGGGTCAGATGCGCCCAAAGCCGCCTTAGAAGCCCAAGCAATTTTAGCCCGTACCTACGCTTTAAGAAATTTGCGGAGATTTGCTGTTGATAACTACCAATTGTGTGCTGATACCCACTGTCAAGTTTATTATGGGCTGAGTGGGGCAACTAGCAAAACCGATCAAGCGATCGCGGCGACTAGAGGCATGGTAGTAACTTATAACAACCAATTAATTGATGCCTTGTATTCTTCTACAACCGGGGGTGTCACAGCCTTTTTTAGTGATGTCTGGAATGGGGAAGATCGTCCTTATTTAAAACCAGTAGTTGATACGCCGATTAATTTTTGGGACTTATCACAACAGAGTTTGGCTGATGAAGAGAACTTCCGCAAATTTATTAACATGAAGCAAGGCTTCAATGAAAGCAACTGGGATGTATTTCGCTGGAATAAAGAAACTTCCATCGAAGATATAGCCAAAGATTTACAAAAATTCTTGCGCGTCAAAAACAGCCCCTACGCTAAATTTAAAACCATTGAAGCGATCGCAGTCACCAAACGTAGTCACAGTGGGCGTATCCTCGATTTAGCAGTCAAAACCGATATCGGCGTATTTACCTTACACAAAGATGAAGTACGCAGTGCCTTTGCTGCACCTGTGAGTACATTGTTTTACTTACAACCCTTAAATAAAGGCCAAGCCGAACTATGGGGTTACGCCTTTATTGGTGGAGGACTAGGACATGGTGTTGGCTTGAGTCAAACTGGCGCACAAAACTTAGCCAAACTGGGCTGGGAAACGTCAAAAATTCTCCAGTTTTACTATCCAGGGACGAAAATTCAAATCTTCAACGACAAGATTAAGTTGTAAATCGGGCTGATTGACATCAACTTATACTCTAATGACTTACGCCAGCAAACAAAAAATGTAAGAAGTTAGAAAGGTGTAGGGGTGTATGTATCCAAAGCCCTTACACCGTTCGGCTGACGCTCACGGCGAAGCCCCATACCCTTATACCCCTATACCTAATCTCCACAGACAAACTTTGTACGTAAATCCTCTATTAGTAGAGTTCTTCTTCTTTGTGAGTTTGGATTGTAACATCAGAGGTAGGATAAGCTACACAAGTTAGTACATATCCAGCTTCGATTTGATCATCATCTAAGAAAGACTGATCGGACTGGTCAACAGTACCACTTACCAACTTACCTGCACAGGTGGAGCAAGCACCAGCACGGCAAGAGTAAGGTAAATCTAAACCTTGGTCTTCAGCCACATCTAAAATATATTCATCATCTTTAACATCAATTGTCTTTTCATTGCCTTCTTGATCTATCAGAGTAACTTTGTAAGTAGTTGCCATTTCAGTTTCCTCTCTTTTTTAAACGGCGGTATAAGTTATGCTAAAGCAGCACTCACGGCTGAACTGATCAAATTAGCCGTCTATGCAAATTTCCTTCAACTTTGATACTAAGGGAAAATTTAAACCTTGTAACCGGAAATTGAATGCGATTAGGAATGAAATTTACTTATATATAAGTAATAAGTTTAATTTATGACTACCAACTTGTAGGTGAGCAGAAAAAACAGGAACGCACCTTTTAATCAGGGTACATTCCTGCTAATTTTTATTTGCTCTAATACTCAAGTCCTTACGTTGCAGTTACACATCTCACTTAAATCAATAACCTGTAAGAACTGATAGAACTTAACTTTTAGTAGAGGTCTTCTTCTTTGTGGGTTTCGATTACAACATCAGAGGTAGGATAAGCTACACAAGTCAGGACATAGCCTTTTTCGATTTGATCGTCATCCAAGAAAGACTGATCAGACTGGTCAACAGTACCAGAAACAAGTTTACCTGCACAGGTAGAGCAAGCACCAGCACGGCAAGAATAAGGTAAATCCAACCCTTTGTCTTCAGCAATATCTAAAATATATTCATCATCAGGAACTTCAATTGTGGTTTTATTACCTTCTTGGTCTATCAGTGTAACATTGTAAGTTGCCATTTCAGGATTCCTCTCTTTTGTAAACGGCAGTATAAGTTATGCTAAAGCAATACTTACGGCTTAACTTATAGGATTAGCCGGTCATGAAAATTTACTTCAATTCTGATACTACGGGAAAAACTAAACCTTGTAACTGGAAATTCAACGCGATTAGTAATGAAATTTAGTTACATCAAAATAATAAGTTTCATTTATACTTGAGAGTCAAAATAGGGGCGTGGAGAGTACGGATATGCAGAATGCAAGGGGCTTAGGGGTGTAAGGGTTTGTGGCGGAAGGGTTTTAGATACATACACCCCTGTTTCCTGTGAAAATCATGTATAATTCAGAGGCAGTTTTGGGACAAGCATAAGTGCGCGTCGGCTTGGTAGGTACTGGGTATGCAGCAAAACTCAGGGCAGAAGCACTGCTGCAAGATGAGAGAAGCCATCTCGTTGCAGTGGTTGGTCATACCCCAGAAACAACAGAAATTTTCGCAAAAGAATATCAAACCTCAGCTTTAAATTCTTGGCAAGAGTTAGTAGCGCGGGAAGATGTGGATATGGTGGTGATCTCCACAGTGAATCGAGATCATGGAGCGATCGCCCGTGCTGCCCTGACCCACGGCAAGCATGTAATTGTAGAATATCCTCTAGCAGTGGATTTCACAGAAGCCGAGGAGATTATCGCCTTAGCCAAAGCCCAAAAGAAATTACTGCATGTAGAACATATAGAACTTTTGGGTGGCTTACACCAAGCTTTAAAACAAAACTTAGAGCAAGTGGGGGACGTGTTTTATGTCCGCTACAGCACGATTAATCCCCAAAATCCGGCTCCGCGCAAATGGACTTATAATCATGAATTATTTGGCTTTCCGTTGATTGGAGCAATTTCTCGGTTACATCGCCTGATTGATTTGTTCGGTAAAGTCTTTACAGTTAACTGTCATCAGCGATATTGGGCAGTAGAATCAGAGTACTACCAAACTTGTATGTGTGTGAGTCAACTGTGCTTTCACAGTGGACTGTTAGCCCAAGTAATTTACGGCAAAGGTGAAACAATTTGGCAGCCAGAGCGAAAATTTGAGGTTCACGGCGAAAAAGGCGGTTTAATTTTTGATGGTAATACTGGCTACTTAATTAAATCAGGAGAAACCACAGCCATAGATTTGGGAACACGCCGGGGTTTGTTTGCCAAAGATACAACTATGGTCTTAGACCATTTGTTTGATGATGCTCCGTTGTATGTCACTCCCGAAGCAAGTTTATACACGCTCAAGGTGGCAGATGCTGTCCAAAGAGCAGCAAACTCAGGTTTAACTATATTTTTGAATGATGCTTTAGATTAATGCCCATGAAAACCGAAACAATTGTTATTTTATCCTCAAGAGAAATTGAAAAAATGCGTCGGGCAGGACGCTTGGCGGCTAAACTTCTAGAGCATCTGGAACCACTAGTGAAACCTGGGGTAAGTACACTGGAACTCAATGATGAAGCGGAACGTTGGACACAAGCGCACAATGCTAAAAGCGCACCCTTGGGTTACAAGGGTTTCCCAAAATCAATCTGCACCAGCGTGAATGAGGTCATCTGTCATGGCATTCCCAATGCTAAACAAATCCTCAAAGACGGTGACATTATTAATATCGATGTTACGCCGATTGTAGATGGATATCACGGTGATACATCAAAAACATTTATTGTTGGTAATGCTGCTGCTAAAACGCAACAATTGGTAGAAGTAACTCAAGAGTGCCTATATCGTGGAATCGCGGAAGTCAAACCAGGCGCAAAGGTTGGTGATATTGGCGCAGCGATTCAAGAATATGCAGAGTCTCAGGGTTTTTCTGTGGTGCGGGATTTTGTCGGACATGGCATTAGTAATATTTTCCATACAGCGCCTGACATACCCCATTATGGGACTCGCGGTAAAGGTAAGCGTCTCAGACCTGGAATGGTATTTACCATTGAGCCGATGATTAATGAAGGCACTTGGGAAGTAGAAATGTTGAGTGATGGTTGGACGGCTGTAACACACGATCGCAAGTTGTCAGCCCAATTTGAACATACAATTGTGGTGACAGAAGATGGGGTAGAAATTCTGACTCTGCCTGAAGCTGAGTAAAGGCTCTAGACCGCTTGGGCGTTTGCTAGTATATGAAGTAAAAAGCTGATGAGGTCTATGACTCTAGCAATTGCCCTTGAACCTACGCCTATAGAGACTGATTCTGATGGGGTTGTCAGAGTTGCAAAGACTCGTGTCACCCTAGACACTGTTGTGACAGCTTTTTTAGAGGGATGTACGCCAGAGGAAATAGCAGAACAGTATCCATCGCTGCAATTACCGGATATATATATGGTCATTGGTTACTATCTTAGACATCGAGATGAGGTTCATACCTATCTTGCAGAACGCCAGTATCAGGCAAACATGATTCAGCAGGAGGTTGAACAGCGTTTTAGTCCCATTGGGATACGCGATCGCCTATTGGCTAGGCAAAATCAATCCATCGGTGCCAGCAAAAGAAGTTCGTAAACAGCGATCGCTTCATCCTTACCTTTTAACTTTACTGCTTGCTCCACCAATTTTAATGAGAATAAATCTGGTTGAGATAAACTCTCAATCACTGCTTCTGTTACCAAAATTTTGCAGCCATATTGTTTAGTTAAGCCTTCAATGCGTGAGGCAATGTTCACAGCATCACCGATGACTGTAGAATCAATGCGGCCAGTAAATCCAACTGTCCCCATAACTACTTCACCGCGATGCAAGCCAATGCCAATGTTAATTTTGGGGAGGTTTTTTTGCATACGTTCTTGATTAAACTGATCTAGGGCTTGGTGCATTAAAATTGCTGCTTTGAGTGCGCCATCGGTGTTGTCATCATCAAATAATGCCATGACAGCATCGCCAATATATTTATCAATAAACCCACCTGAACGATCAATTACTTGCCCAATACAAGCTAGGTAGTCATTCAAAAATGTAAATATCTCTATTGGTGTCATCATTTCTGAGATGGAAGTGTAACCGCGAATGTCACAAAATAAAATTGTGATGTGGCGTGTGACTGCGATACCTACCTCAATATTTTCGATGCCTTGGGGTGCGATCGCTAAAATAAATTTATTCGGCACAAATAATTCAAACGATGCTAAAGTCTTCTGCAATTTATGAAATGAACTTTGCAATGCAGCAGACATCTCATTAAAAGAATTTGCTAATGCACCAATTTCATCGGCGTTGGTAATTTCGGCGCGGTGTTGCAAATCCCCAGATGCAATTTGAGCCGCACTGGTTTGCAAGCGGCGGATAGGGTTACTCAAGCGTCGCGCCAGAATATATGCACAAACCAAACTCACCAGCAGGCTAATAAAACCAACTATTAAGGCTTTATTCACCGCATTAGCGACAGCCAAGTTAACCTGACGTAGAGAAACACCGATGCGTAAAGTGCCGATTTTGTCCCCTGATAATCTGTAAATTGTCGAAGCAACTTCAATAATGCGATCGCCACGTTTAGCCCTGATATGATTGCCAAAGTTGATATCTGTTAATGCAAATGTTTCAATTGAGTTCGACTTTGGCGACGCTTTCCAGGCGGCATCACTGACTTTTAATGGCACAATATCGGGAATGTATTGTCCTTGTAAATATTCTGGATAGGCAGCAATAATTTGATTTTCTAGCCGCGCATCCGACACTAAAATATACACAAAATCTGCATTTTCTCGCAGCATCACATTTAAGTTGAGGCGCATTTGACTCCAGTTGCGCTCTTCCAGGTGATTCGCAAAGGTAGATGTTCCTAACACCCTAGATACAAATCTCGCTTCATTTAATTTCTGCTCTCGGTAAAGGGTATTTTCAGTTTTCGCCCATACCAAAACAATTGCACCTACTAACGCCACATTTAATAATGTCGTTGCAGTGATGATTCGCGTCCGAATCGAGCGGAAACTAAATAATTTCATGGTGTAGTAGTTAATTCTTCTACAAATGTTACCCAGCGCGACTGGCTAAGTTTAGCAGGACATTGAGAACTGAAAGCCAAAGTTAGAGGGCCTCCCATTTTGGCGGGAATCAATTCGCGGCTTTCTCCCCAACGGGTAACGAGTAAAATATCGCACTCAGATAAATCTTGAGTCGCCAACCGCACCGGAGCATCTTCATAAAAGGGTGCTTTACCCCGAATTATGACTCCTCCCTGGGCGGGTAATGGTTCTGGAAAACTAGAGAAAATATCCCGCAGTCTCACTCCAGAAAGCTTGACTTTACCACTAGGCCAAGAAATGCGATAACCAACAGTTTGTTCTAAAGTGACTTGCGGTAATTTATCTAAGGTAGCTAAGTTGACTTGATGTTGATTAACTCGTAATTTAACTGGTTCTGTTCCCACTATGATATTGCTTACGTAAAACGCCCAATTGGTGGAATCATACTTTTGTTTTAGCTGGGGATATTGAGTATAGGGAAAAACTAAATAAAGTGGCCCACCTTGAGCGCGAGCAATTGGTTTGTTATTTTTAGCGATCGCTAGTGTAATTGGATATTGCCATAAATCTTTCAGGCTGAGGGTAGTGTAGTAAGAATCAAAGGAAACAAAAGTTACATCGGTGACATGACTGGCGACAGCAAACTGTTGTAAAAGTACCGCCACAGGCACACCCCGAAAATCAAAAATCTCGTTAGAATGCAGGATGTCTAGAGGATCAGTTGTTTTGAGATGATTGGTTGCTAAAGTTTGTAACTGCTGCCAATTGAAATTTAAAGATTTGCCAGTAGTCGTTTCACCTTGAATAACCAAATTCCACTGACTTTGCTGTGCTTTTTTAGTGTTATTTGCAACAATTTCCGCATTGCGGGCGATCGCTTCTTTGCGCCATACTTCCAGTTGTTTATCTGTTGGTTGGTTTGTGCAACCACCCACACAGACAATTGCGATGGTTAAAGGTGTTAAGGCTAAGTTTTTCCACAAATTGAGATGCAACCACATTGTTAAGTTGATGAGTGCGGAGTTAATAGATGATCCCCCCGCCTGCGGCGACCCCCTTAAAAAGGGGGTTATAGAAGCTTGTTAGCCCCCCTTTTTAAGGGGGGTTGGGGGGATCTTAGTTGAGTGCTGAGAAAGATCCAAGCACCGTAATACTGTTTTACTCTGCGTGCCAGAATGTCCTAGAAAAACTTAACTATCCTAAGAATCTGGTAGCAACAAAATCTAAAAGCCACAATAGAAGACGCGGACTGTCCACAAACAGTTATGCACTAAATTAAGGAGATTATTATCTGTGGTATTACAAATACAAACCAGCATCTACGAACCTAAAACCCAGGAAATTGCTAAACAACTGTTAACAGCTACCCAAGAAAATCGTTCGTTTTTAGCTTCCTTGCGTGATCAGATGCGCTGGGATGATAAACTACTCGCTTGGGCAATGAGTAATCCGGGTTTAAGGGTGCAACTTTTCCGCTTTATTGATACTCTGCCAGCGTTACGCAGTAAGCCAGAAATTGCCGCCCATTTACAAGAATATTTAGGCGATGAAACTGTCGAATTGCCAGCTGCCCTCAAGGGGATGCTCAATTTTGCCAATCCTGATTCTATGCCGGGACAAGTGGCGGCAACAACTGTCTCAACGGCGGTGGAAACATTAGCACATAAATATATTTCTGGCGAAAACATTAAACAAGTCATCAAAACAGTTGAACGCCTGCGGAAAGAAAAAATGGCTTTCACCATTGATTTACTTGGTGAAGCTGTGATTACAGAAGTAGAGGCGCAGTCTTATCTAGAACGTTATCAAGAATTAATTGCTCAATTAGTCGAAGCATCGAAGAATTGGACGCATATTCCGGCGATTGATGAAGCTGATGGTGAAAAGCTACCAAAAGTCCAAGTTTCTGTGAAATTAACCGCTTTTTATTCGCAATTTGACCCTTTAGATGCTAAAGGTAGCGAGGAAAGAGTTAGCGATCGCATTCGTAACTTATTACGTTATGCCAAAGATTTAGGCGCAGCTATTCATTTTGATATGGAACAGTATGCGTATAAAGATTTAACGCTGAATATTTTGCAAAAGTTATTGTTAGAAGATGAGTTTCGCCAACGCACAGATATCGGCGTGACTATCCAAGCATACTTGCGTGACAGTGAGCAAGATGCCAGAAATGTGATTGCATGGTTAAAACAGCGCGGATATCCTTTAACAGTTCGCTTGGTGAAGGGTGCGTATTGGGATCAGGAAACGATTAAAGCAGCCCAAAAGCATTGGCCGCAACCTGTTTACAATGACAAGGTAGCAACAGACGCGAATTTTGAAACGATAACTCAGTTGTTGTTAGAAAATCATCAATATGTCTATGCTGCCATAGGTAGTCATAATGTGCGATCGCAAGCACGGGCAATTGCCATAGCGGAAAGTTTAAAGGTTCCCCGCCGTTGTTTTGAAATGCAAGTTTTGTATGGGATGGGGGATAAACTTGCTAAGGCTTTGGTTGATCAGGGTTATCGGGTGAGGGTTTATTGTCCTTACGGGGAATTATTGCCGGGGATGGCGTATTTAATTCGGCGGTTATTGGAGAATACGGCTAATAGTTCGTTCTTGCGGCAGAATTTGGAGAATCGGCCTGTGGAGGAATTACTAGCACCTCCAGTTATGTCTCACGCAGAGGCGCGGAGGCGCGGAGAGGAAGAGGGGAGATTTGAGGGGGCTGCGGATACGGATTTTGCGGAGGAGGAAAGGAGGAGGAGGGCGGCGCAGGCTTTTGAGGGTGTGCGTCGGGAGTTTGGGAAGAGTTATCTACCTTTGATTAATGGGGAGTATGTCAATACTCTGGAGGTGATTGATTCTGTTAATCCTTCTAATTACAGTCAGGTGATTGGTAAGGTTGGCTTGATTAGTGTGGAACAGGCTGAACAGGCGATGCAGGCGGCGAAGGCGGCGTTTCCTGGGTGGAAGAAAACGCCTGTGAAGCAACGGGCTGATATTTTACGCAAGGCGGGGGATTTGTTGGAACAACGTCGGGCGGAGTTGTCGGCTTGGATAGTGTTAGAGGTGGGTAAGCCAGTTAAGGAAGCTGACGCAGAGGTTTCAGAGGCGATAGATTTTTGTCGTTACTATGCTGATGAAATGGAACGGTTATATCAAGGTATTAATTATGATGTACCTGGAGAAACTAATCGTTATATCTACCAGCCACGGGGAATTGCGGTGGTAATTTCGCCGTGGAATTTCCCGTTAGCGATCGCCTGTGGAATGACTGTGGCTGCGTTGGTTACGGGTAACTGTACACTGCTCAAACCTGCGGAAACCTCTTCGATTATTACTGCCAAACTCACAGAAATCTTGGTTGAGGCGGGGATTCCCAATGGTGTTTTTCAATACGTCCCTGGTAAGGGTTCGCAAGTTGGGGCTTATTTGGTAAGTCATCCTGATACTCATGTAATTGCTTTTACTGGTTCTCAGGAAGTCGGCTGTCGGATTTACGCAGAGGCGGCAACTTTGAAGCCGTTGCAAAAGCACATGAAACGAGTGATTGCCGAGATGGGCGGCAAGAATGCGATCATTGTTGATGAAAGTGCTGATTTAGACCAAGCAGTTGTGGGTGTTGTACAGTCAGCCTTTGGTTACAGTGGGCAGAAATGCTCGGCTTGTTCGCGGGTGATAGTTGTGGAATCAATCTACGATGCTTTTGTTGGGCGGTTGGTTGAAGCGACAAAATCATTGAATATTGGGGAAGCTGAGTTACCTAGTACCCAAGTAGGGCCAGTGATTGATGCTAACGCCCGCGATCGCATCCGCGAGTATATTGAAAAAGGTAAGGCAGAAGCAAAACTAGCCTTAGAGTTACCATCGCCAGCCCAAGGTTATTTTATCGGCCCAGTTATCTTCAGTGAAGTCCCACCCGATGGCATCATTGCCCAACAAGAAATCTTCGGCCCTGTGTTAGCTGTAATTAAAGTGAGGGATTTTGCTGAAGCCTTACAAGTTGCTAACGGGACAAATTACGCCTTAACTGGCGGGTTATATTCCCGGACACCTTCCCACATCCAGCAAGCACAGGAAGAATTTGAAGTCGGCAACTTGTACATTAATAGGAATATTACGGGAGCGATCGTAGCTCGGCAACCCTTCGGCGGCTTCAAACTTTCTGGTGTCGGTTCTAAAGCAGGCGGCCCTGACTACTTGCTACAGTTCCTCGAACCACGGACAATTACAGAAAATATTCAGCGCCAAGGCTTTGCACCCATCGAAGGGGCAGAGTAATCTCGTCAAAACTCTCCGTGGCTCTGCGTGAGCTTTAAAACAGAAAAATCAGGTGGGTGATACTCACCTGATTTTTTATGTAGATAGAGCAAAAGATTGGAAATAAACTAAACGTTAAGAAAAACAATGTAAAAGCTTGTAATCTGTCAAAATTGAGAGCATAAGTTTAAGCAGTAGAAATTTTTGTAAGTCAAAAGTAAACAGTTCAAATGGCAAAATTTGCATTGCTGATTGGGGTTAGTGAATATCAGCCAGGGTTAGATGCTTTACCTGGGGCTGTGCAAGATGTCAAAGCAATGCAGCGAGTCTTACAGCATTCAGAAATGGGTGATTTTGCCGATGCTGATATGACAGTGCTGGAAAATCCCTCACGCCAGGTAATAGAAAAAGCAATTGAAACTTTGTTTTCTAGTCGTCAAAAAGATGACTTAGTGTTGTTTTATTTCTCTGGACACGGAATTAAAGATGATAGTGGCAAATTATATTTAGCAACTAGCGAAACCAGTAAGCATAAATCTGGTGAACTTATTCAAACTACTGCTACTGCTGCCAGTCTGATACATGGAATGATGGAAAGAAGCCGTTCCCGGCGACAGGTAATTATTCTTGACTGTTGTTTTAGCGGTGCTTTTGCTGAAGGTATGAAGGCAAAAGATGATAAAAGCGTAGATATCAAAAATCAGCTGGGAGGAGAAGGGCGGGTAGTACTAACTTCTTCTACATCTACTCAGTATTCTTTTGAACAAGAAGGAGAAGATTTATCAGTTTACACTCGCTACATTGTCGAAGGGATTGAGAAAGGCGCGGCTGACACTGATAACGATGGCATAATTTCTGTAGATGAACTGCATGAATATGCTTGTAAAAAAGTGCAGGAAGCAGCCCCGGCAATGAAGCCAGAGATTTATGCTGCGAGAGAAGGCTTTAAAATCAAGTTAGCAAAAGCTCCTGTGGGCGATCCGCAATTGGAGTACCGTAAGGAAGTAGAGCGAAGTGTCAGAGAGGGTAAGATTCCATCTGTGAGTCGTCGCATTTTAAAACGTCGCCAAAGTGAACTGGGTTTGTCCGTTGAGGTAGCAGCCCAAATTGAAAACGAAGTTTTGGAACCTTACCGCAAATATCAAGCAAATCTCAGAGAGTATGAAGAAGCATTAGCTGAGGCGATACAGGATGAAGGAACTCTAACTCAGCATACACGAGCAGAATTAAAGCGTTTTCAGCAACTTTTACAACTGAGAGATGAGGATATTGCACAGATTGAGGCGCAAGTTAACCCATCCCGAACACCTCAGAGCAAGCGAGAAGTAGAGCAAGAAGTTGCAAAAGATACTAAGCCTGAACCGCCTACAACCGAAGATGACCTCAGTTCAGAGAAAGGTGTAAACTACAACAAGCTACGCGACTTACTCGCAGCAGGAAACTGGAAAGACGCTGATTATGAAACTTATCTGGTAATGCTGCAAGCTGTTGGGCGTAAGGAAAATGACTGGATTAGGGATAAAGAATTATTAAACTTTCCCCGTACTGACCTCCGCACAATCGACCGTCTATGGGTCAAATACAGCAATGGCCACTTTGGCTTCAGCATTCAAAAGGAAATTTACTTGAGCGTAGGCGGTAAAGCAGACCGTATGTATTACAAAGAAGCCTGGGAGAAATTTCGTGAGCTTGTAGGATGGAAAAGAGAAAACTTCTTCTTGATAAATTATAGTATGCTTACTTTTGATATATCTGCCCCTGTTGGACACCTACCGGTTTGTGCAGTGGCAATGGGGAGGTTCTTGATATCAGATTTTTATGGACGCGCACTTCAAGAACAGATAGAGGCTCTATCATCGAGTAAAACGTTACAAGGAAGGCTTGTCCGGTGGAGTGTAGAGGTTCAAGGTAATAGACTTGATTTGGTGTCTCTTTTCTCGCATCGAGACTTATAAAGTTTAACATCTAAGGCTGTCAAATATTTACCAAGTGAATAGTAGGTTGGGTGTAGCGATAGCGTAACCCAACAGGTCTTGAGAATGTTGGGTTCCGTTCCTCCACCCAACCTACACCTGACTTTTAGCTACTCCAGATTCAAGTTCAGCAACAGTAACAGAGGAGACATCCACATCAGAAATGCTCAGGGTTTGAAATTTATCTAGCACTTTCTGAGGTTTTTACTTGATGAGATAAATGCAAATATTGGTATCAAGCAAGTACCGCATTTACAAACTCTCTCTGATGTCAATTTGTGGTTGATCCCTAGTAGTCATGAAATCTTCAGAGAAGTTGTCTAAACTCTCGATGAGAGATCGCCAAGGGTTATCTTTGGCAATAAGAACAATAGCGTTACCCATTTTTTTAATATAAACTTCTGTGCCAGTAAGTTGAAAATCTTCTGGCAAAATCACAACTTGGTGAGTGCCATCAGTGCTAAGTTTGGCAGTGTTCATAATTTATCTTTTCGCATTTTCTTTAAGCATATCTAAAGTTATAAACTTACCATTTCTATACTCAGCGCGAACAAATCCAATTTCTGCCTGTGTCTGAGCATCATCTTCATACAATGCTTCTTCAGCTTCAAAAATTTGTTGCTCAATTAGCTCTTGAAGTTGGCGTTTCTCTTTTAAATCAAGAGAAGATATTGCTTCTGCTAAAGCTTCTAGGGAAAGTTGTACTTTAACAATGGCTGGCATTTGCGTTTATGGGGTGTTTCCTGCACATTTACACCATTATGCTGATTTTAACAGCTATATTCCATTGTTTACTGATGTGCGACTTATTCTTTAAAGCCCTCTCCAAACCTCTCCCCGTTGGCGTTAGCCTGCCGTTAGGCAAGCGGAGAGAGGCTTTGAATCTTGCTCCCCTTCCCTAATATAGGACTTACGCATAAAAACGAAAAATCAAGGGTTTTGGCGAGGGTGTAGGGGTACAGGGGAGACACTGGCGTGGGCGGGTTTCCCGACTTGAGCCAAGTGGCGTGTGTATGTATCTAAAACCTTTACGCCACACACCCTCACACCCTTACACCCAATTTTCATAGACAATATTGGTGCGTAAGCCCTGTAATAATTGCTTTCAACTATGCTGGTGCTGGAACAATAAGACCTTTCTTCCTGCCTCTAGAATCCCGACACCTTCAGGCTAAAATTAAGTAAGAACACTCAAGGCTAGTCAGTGAACTTTTTTATTGGTTGTGCAGTTTGGGCGTATAAAGGTTGGGTGGGTGAATTTTATCCCCCAAGTACTCGTGCTACGGAGTTTCTGCGAGTTTACAGTCGTCGCTTCACTACGGTTGAAGGCAACACTACTTTTTATGCTGTGCCTAACCAAGAAACTGTGAGTCGTTGGGCGGCAGAAACACCTCTAGGTTTTGAATTTTGCCTGAAATTACCGCGCGATATCACCCATAAAGGTTTACTCCAACCCCATATTCCCGCAGCTTTGAAATTTTTAGAAGGAATGCAGCCTTTAGGGAAACGCTTGGGGCCGATGTTTGTGCAGTTACCTCCCAGTTATCCAGGGAAATTAATTGATGATTTAACTGCTTTTCTAGAAGCTTGGCCGAGAAAAACTGTACCTCTAGCTTTAGAGGTGAGACATTTAGACTGGTTTAAAGAACCTTACAGCAGTCAATTAACAGCGTTGCTAGAAAGTCTCGGTGTCGGAAGAGTGTTGTTAGATTCACGTCCAATTTACAATGGCGAAGATGACCCCCAGTTACAATCAGAACGACGCAAACCCAAATTGCCTGTACAATTCAGTGTAACTGCGCCTTTTAGCCTGGTTCGGTTCATTTCCCATCCCACATTATCTGAGAATCAGCAGTTTATGGCAGAATGGGTGACGCAGATTCAACAATGGTTGCAAGCAGGAACAAAAATCTACTTTTTTGTCCATTGTCCACTAGAAGAGCGATCGCCACACAACGCCCGTCACTTTCAACAGCTATTAGAACAAAGCGGTGTCCCAGTTTCGCCTTTACCTTGGAATCAACTAGAAAATCCACCAAGTCAGCTAAGTTTGTGGTAAGCTTTCTGGGAAATTTCTCTAATTTTTTGCTTTCATAACATTAGGACTTACGCATCAAAACAAAAAATCAAGGGTTTTGGCAAGGGTTCAGGGGTTCAGAGGTATATGGTAGCCAGTGGCGTGTGTACTGATTCAAAATCCTGACACCCCAAACCCTTTCACCCTTACACCCAATCTCCACAGATAATCTTTGTGCGTAAGTCCTGAACATATTCAACTCATACTCACTTCAAAAAGAGTAATAATAGTTATTGCAAGACATTTTTAATAAAGCTAAAGTCGTTCTCTTTTTTAAAAAGGAGATTATATATCCCTGGTTAAATTTGCCAAGAGGATATTAATAATGCTTAAAAATAGCTAACAGAAATGGCTTGATTTTTTATGTGGATTGTGATTAGGGCAATCATTGATAAGTAGTTTCATCAAAGGAGGTTCAGATGAGTCGTCTTCTTTATGAAAAATCAATTTCATATCAAGGATATCTCATCATTCCGTTTGTTTACGGTAAAGCTGATGCTTACGAAATCTATTCCTACAAGCTGTTGTCAGAAATTGGCAATAGAAGTAGATTTCATAAAACAGAAAATCCATCAGGCATCTACGGTAATAGCATTAATAATATTATTGATATTGCCAAAGAACATCTTGACAAAAATTTAGAATTTATCAGTCAACAAGATTGTTTTAAGTTGCGCTATATTTTCCGTAACAACCTGATCATCATCTTTCAACAAAACGGTAAATATTTCTACGATCATTATCCACCAGAGTTATTGAATAATATTGCCGCCCCAAAATTATTCAATTCCGAGTATGAATGCTTGAGTTGGATACAAGCAGGGTTAAATGGACAATATGTCCGACAGCAAGCAAGCTAAACCAAAGTCATACTTGACTTATAGGAGTTACACATAAAAACGAAAAATCAAGGGTTGGGAAGAGGGTGAAGGGGTTTATGGGTGTATGTATCTAAAAACCTTACATCCCACCCCCTTTCACCCATTCTTCACAGACAATCTTTGTGCGTAAATCCTGCTAACAATATTTTACTTACCAAGCTAAACTGGCATAAATTGGATGATTGCTAGTGCTTATACAATATTTGGGATGAGTGAAGTTAGTACCAGGATTCCCAGTGCGATCGCAGGAGTTTTGTGCTTATTTCTCATCTATGAAATCGGCAAAATTATTTTAAATCAAAAAGTAGCTTGGTTAGCTGCTGCTATTTCAAGTATGCACCTCTGGGTTTAATAGTGGGATTAAGCTGCTTGATTTTACCAAGTGTGTGGATTGCTCGTCACCACTACAATTACAAGTTTTTGACAGCAAGTTATTGGTTAGCTGGGTGGTTGATTCCCTGTTGGTTAGCTTTAGCGGTGGCTGGTAGTTTGGGGTTAATTGGTGATTATAATCCCGATTTTTTTAACATATAAAGACGTTATATATAACCAGGACTTACGCACCACAATTGTCTGTGGGGATTGGGTGTGGGGGTGAAAGGGTATGGGGTGTAAGGGTTTTGAATACTTACACCCTTACACTCTCATACCCCTGCACCCTTTACTAAAACCTTATTTTTTCGTTTTTTTGCGTAAGTCCTAATAACGTCTCTACATAGTTTTGGGTTTTGCTGGAAATAAAATTTTGATAATTTTCCAATATTTAATCACTTTTATTTATGAGATTAAAAAAAAAGAGTGTTTGATTTTACTAGTCAAAATGAATATTTTGAAGATGTACTAGTGTTCATCGCCTTAAAAGCAAATTTTTATATATACAACAGGATGCTTCTAACAAGGAGGAAGTCAATGAAAGCCTGGAAAATGCTGCTGGTTACTGTGTTATTTTTCGTGAATTTTTTCGTCGCTCAACCTTCTTGGGCAGATAAAATGTCAAAAATTAGTCCAGACTATCCGGTAGTAGTGCAGAATCTCAATAGTCTATTAATGGCTCAAAATAACCCAGAACAAGCTGGTTATACCGCAGAAGAATTACAGCAAAAAATTGCGGCACTACAATTACAAAAACAAACTCTAGAAACTTCCGAAGATTGGGCTAGTTGTCGAAACGAAACAGGAAAACCATTGGCGATTTATACTCGTAAACCAGAAGATGCAATTCCTAACAGTCTCTACTATTTAGGAAATCGCCAAACTACTGATGAAGACTGGGACTGTGATGCTGTTTATTTACCAAATGATGCTCAAGTTACAGGGTTAAATGTACCAGCAGGAGAACCAGCGATTTTGAAGCTTGTTGATGGCGCACAACTCATTGCTAGAATCAATCCCACTACGCAACAACTTCAATTTGATGTTCCACCTGCATTAGTCGAAGTTCTCAAGCCGGAACAAGTAACTTGGAATGTTCCGAATTTAACTCAAGCAGATATTGATGTCCAAATTCCTAACGCCCCAAATGATTGACATTAGATAAATCAACGGCGATATCGTGACTGATATCGCCGCTAATACACACCCTCAAGAATAAATTTATTGTGCTACCAGGTGGTGAAGATATTGTCGATTTCTGTGTAGGAATTTTAGGGAAAACCAGTGATATTAATTTATTTCGAGCAAACCAACATAAATTTATTGATACACAAAAGTTTCTCAGCAATAAAGCCTACATTAAATTACAATCGCCATCTTTTGTAGGTTGGGTGGAACGCAGTGTAACCGAACATTTTCCTGTAGTTAATTTACCATTTTTAAACTTCTATACAAGAATTTCTTGTTTACTAAAAGCATTGATGTAGAGCAAATGGTGCGATCGCCTGCCTAATTTATCCACAATTTTTTCTCACTTCTAACTTTTGCTGATGGCTAACTTCTAGAGGTAAGAAAATTGTTAAAACTTCGCCATATTGAGGTCTTTGACGCACAATCAGCTTACCGCCAATCGCTTGGAACAAGTGTTTAGTAGCATTTAAATTCAAACTAATTGTCCCTGTTTCTGGTTGAAACATCAGTAATTGCCCCAGAGCTTTCCGAATTGGTGGTGTAACAAATGTATCTGGCGTTTCTGAATTTTGGCATTGGAGTTGCGGTGACAATTGCAGTTTGAGTTGATCGCCGGCGGGAATAACTTGTACTTGAATATGGCTCCCAGCAGGTAAGCTACGGGTAAAATTCTCCATTAATCCCGTCAGTACCCGATCTAACATTGTCGGATTACTGACTACTGTAGGCAATTGTTGGGGAACCACCACTTCTAAGGTGAGGTTGCGTCGAGATGCAGCTTGTTGCCAACGGGGAATACTCTGTTGCAGAACTTGATGCAGCGACATCGGCGTAAGATGAGTCTTAGCCCCTTTTGTAGCAGTACAAGTTTCTAATTCTGCCGCCTTAAACAGCAACTCCATCCGATCAATTTGCTCAGTACACTCATGATCAATAATTTCTAAGCGGTTAACCACAGCCGCAGGTAAGTCACGCCGCTTGAGTAGCAGACGTGTCATGGTGCGAATGGTAGTTAAGGGAGTGCGAACCTCATGAGCAAAGGCTTGCAGCAATTCAACATCGGGAACTGGATGTTGGGTATTGGGAATTGAAGGTTGGGAATGAGGTATGTTGCTTGCGGTTTCCGACTCTTTCGCAACTTCTGGTTCTGGCAATTCTTGAAGTAGCAACTGACTAAACTGCATCGCAACGCGATAATCCGGCGCGACTGGGGAATATTGCTGTACTAACCCATCAAGTTCCGCGCAAAAATCAGGATTAGTCAGCATCACCCGCGCCCCGATCGCTCGCCATGCTTGGTGAACTATTTGGGGTTCAAAGGAAAATGAAAATCTTTTGTTGCCATTTTTGCATTCTGCCAAAACCAAGACTAATCGGAATTTCTCTGTAAATACCAAGCAAAACTGCTCGGAAACTAAAGGATCAGCAGGTAGTATCGGCAGTACTGCTTCTTGAAAAGAATGTTCTTGGGCTACCGTGGTTGTGGTAGGCATTTGAAACGGCATCAAAGCCAAAGGGTTAAAGGGCTTGGCTGTGAAAGTCACCGTCTGGATGTTTTGAGTTAAGATTGGTTGACTAAATAAAGGTGCTGGTGCGGCTAATACTAGTGCTGGTGTAGCCGATGAAGTGATTGCTAAACTCTCGATTAATAAATGTTCTGTTGCGGCTAAACTCATCCGCCACTGTCGCTCTGCCTTGGCTGGTGAACATTCAGCCATAGTTGATTGACTGTCGGCTAAAACTTCACTCAGACTTGGCAAGATCCATTCGTACACAGGTTTTCACCCCTTGGTTGAAGAGCGACTAAATTTTGACTACTACTTAAGAGGTTATAGTCATTTGTGTACAACAGACAGTCGTATAACCGAACAAGATAGGCGCGATTTCCGCGTCACTTAGGAAAATTTTACATTGCATTTTATAGGGAATAGGTTACAGGTTATAGGTTATAGGAAGAGAATGTGTTTGACGAAAATGAAAAGCCCGAAAAATCCCATAGATAAAACTAGATAGTAATGGGAACAATAAAGCATCAATTCCTTGCTCAATACATGAATGCTTAACCAAACAACATCTTTCACGGCATCAGAACTGAAATCTGCGATCGTTCCCCATCCGCTCATCGTGACACCAGCAACACTAGTAACGGAAGTGATTAACCAAATGAGTGGTATTCGCAATATTTGTGATGCTACTCCGCGTTTGGGTGAGCAACTAGATAAAGTTTATCTAGAAGCACGCTCCAGTTGCGTATTAGTAGTAGAAGATGGCAGCTTAATCGGGATCTTCACAGAAAGAGATGTTGTGCGGTTGAGTGCAGAACAGCATTCTTTGGCAAATTTGGTAATTCAGGAAGTGATGATTTCTCCAGTCGTCACCCTGTATGAATCTGATTTGACAGATTTATTTTCGGCGGTGAATTTGCTCCAGCAGTACCATATCCGCCATATACCCATTTTGAACGAGCAGGAGCAGGTGGTAGGGCTAGTAACTCATGAAAGTCTCAGCTATGCCTGTCGTCCGGTGGATTTGTTGCGGTTGCGTTTGGTGTCGGAGGTGATGATTACTGAGGTAATTACTGCCTCTGCTGATAGTTCAATGTTAGCGATCGCTCAACTGTTGGCTAAACATCGCATTAGTTCGGTAATGATTGTAGACACTGGTGGTAACGAAATTCAACCACTGCAATTTCCTCTGGGAATTATTACCGAGCGTGACATTGTGCAGTTTCAAGCCTTGGGCTTGAACTTGAAACATTGCCTAGCTCAGATAGTCATGAGTTCACCAGTATTTACAGTCAAACCCCATGATTCCTTGTTGGTGGTGCAGCAAATCATGGAACAACGCTTTATTAGAAGATTGGCAGTCATTGGCAAACAAGGTGAACTCTTGGGAATTGTTACCCAAAGCAATCTGCTACAAGCACTCAACCCCTTAGAACTATACAAGTTAGCAGGAATACTAGAAAAAAGGGTGGTGCAATTAGAAGCCGAACATCTGGCTACCTTAGAAAGTCACACTGTGGAACGAGAACAACAAGTTGACTTACAGACAAGCACCCTCCAAGCCAAAATCAGCCAGGAAAATTTAATTGCAGAAATCGCCGTCCAAATTCGCTCTTCTCTGAGTTTGCAAACTATTTTAAACACCACAGTCGAAAAGGTGCGGCATTTATTAGGCTGCGATCGCGTTAATATTTGGCAATTTCATCTAGATGGGCAAATGACGGTGGTGGCAGAGTCTACCAACTCAACACTATCACTAGTGGGTGAACAAATTCATGACCCCTGCTTTTCGCTACATAACACAGATAGTTATCGCCAGGGAAAAATTCGTGTTGTCTCAGATATCTACACAACACCATTATCTGATTGTCACCGCCAGATGCTGATACGCCTGCAAACAAGAGCCAAAATTTTAGTGCCACTGTTGTGCGGTCAGCAATTATGGGGTTTACTAAATGCAACTGAAAGTCAACACCCCCGTGAGTGGCAACCAGAAGAAATTGAACTGCTACAAATGTTATCAGTGCATTTAGCGATCGCACTTCAGCAAGCTACAACTCACCAAAAACTCCAAGATGAACTGCGTGATCGACAACGCATTGAATTGACTTTACAAAAATTGGTTGAAGGTACAGCCGCCGTCACTGGTGAGGAATTTTTTCCCGCCTTAGTCAGCCACATTGCCGAAGCTTTAAATGTCTCCTATGTGCTGGTGACGGAAAAACTTGGCGATCAACTACATACCTTGGGCTTTTGGGCAAAGGGAGCCTTGCAACCACCAATTTCCTACCCTATGGCTCTAACTCCTTGCGAATATGCTTTGAATAACGGGGAATTTTACTGCCAAAACCAAGTCCAAGCTTTTTTCCCTGACGATTTAGACTTAGTAAATATGCAAGCAGACAGTTATCTGGGAATTGCCCTCAAAGATAATGAAGGTAATAGCATTGGCACTCTGTGTATTTTAGATTTACAACCCATACAGGACAATCAATATACTGAAGCTATCCCTATTCTCCAAGTATTTGCAGCCAGAGCCGCCGCAGAATTACAGCGCAAAGCCGCCAATCAAGCACTACAACGTTTGAACCAAGACTTAGAGCAGAAAATTGCACAGCGCACCCAAGAACTCCAGGCGCGAGAAGCACAATTACGAGATTTCTTTGACAACGCCACCGATTTAATTCAAAGCATTGCCCCGGATGGGCGAATTTTATTTGTAAATCGGGCATGGAAGGAAGCTTTGGGATATGACGATAGCGACTTGGAGCAGTTATCAATTTTCCAAGTCATTCATCCCGATGAATTGGTACATTGCCAAACAGCAATGCACAGCTTGTTTGCAGGCACTTTGTGTTTAGGTATCGAAACCAGATTTCTCACCAAAGCCGGCAGAGAAATTATTGTTGAGGGGAATGTGAATTGTCAATGGCAAAATGGACTGCCGATCGCCACACAAGGTATTTTTCGAGATATTACCGCTCGTAAACAAACCGAAAAAACAATTTATCTCCAAATACAACGGGAAAAACTACTGCGAGAAATTTCCCAAAGGATTCGTGAATCATTAGACTTACAAACGATTTTTAACACTGCTTGTCAGGAAATTCGCCAAGTAATTCAAGCTGATCGGGTGGGTATTTTCAAGTTTTATCCTGACTCCAACTTTGATGACGGCGAATTTGTGGCGGAATCAGTAGGTGAGCGTTTTAATTCAGTTGTCGCCATTCCCATACATGATCACTGCTTTGGCAAAAATTATTCCTCCCTTTATGCCAAAGGCCGATTTTTTGCGGTTGATGATATATACAAAAGAGGAATGAGTTCTTGTCACAGCGATATTTTGGCTGAGTTTCAAGTGCGGAGTAATTTGGTGATGCCGTTACTTTGTGGTGATGAATTGTGGGGTTTGTTGTGTATTCATCAATGTGGCAAAACTCGCTCTTGGCGACAGTCGGAGATTGAGTTTACCCAAGAATTATCCTACCAGTTAGCGATCGCCATTCAACAAGCCAATCTCTACGAAAAAATTCAGGCAGAATTGTTAGTCCGCCAACGAGCCGAAGCGAAAATTGCCTTGCAACTGCGACGACAAGAAACCCTGGAAATTATCGTCCAAAAAATTCGTGAGTCATTAGATATTCACGAAATCCTCGCAACGGTAACTCAGCAAGTAAAAGAGGTATTACATTGCGATCGTGTGATCGTCTTCCGGCTGTTTGCTAACGGTAAGAGCCAAATTGTCGAAGAAGCTATATCTGAGGGATTGCCTAGACTCAAAGACCAACACTGGGAAAATGAAACTTGGTCTCAAGAAATCCTTGATTATTATTGGCAAGGCAAACCGCGCATTGTCTGTGATGTTATGCAAGATATCTGGACAAAGTGCCTAGTAGAATACTCCCAGACAGGTCAAATTCAGTCCAAAATCGTCGCACCAATTCTTCAAGAAGTGCGAGACAGCGAAGATCATCGCTGGGTAACTCCTTGGGCAAATAACAAACTCTGGGGCGTTTTAGTTGTTCATGCTTGCCAAGAAAAACGTGTCTGGAAAGATTCAGAAGCACAAGTTCTCCAACAAATTGCCAATCAGTTAGCGATCGCCATTCAGCAAGCAAGTTTATTTCAACAATTACAACTAGAACTCGCCGAACGCCAGCAAGCAGAGGCAAAACTCACCGAAAGCAATCAAAAACTAGCAATTTCTAACGAAGAACTAGCTCGCGCTACCCGTCTCAAAGATGAATTTTTAGCCAACATGAGTCATGAACTCCGCACTCCCCTCAATGCCATTTTGGGAATGACGGAAGGGCTACAAGAGGAAGTGTTTGGCATTATCAATGAGCAACAACTCAAAGCATTACAAACCATTGAGCGCAGTGGTTCCCATTTACTAGAGTTAATCAACGATATTTTAGACTTGTCCAAAATTGAAGCCGGTCAGATCAAACTTGACTACCTCTGGACTTCCGTGAATCATCTGTGCCAATCCAGTCTGGCATTTATCAAACAGCAGGCATTACGCAAGCAAATTCAAGTTGAACTAAAATTGCCAATGAATCTCCCAGAAATACTGGTAGATGAACGGCGGATTCGTCAAGTGTTGTTGAATCTGTTGAACAACGCCGTCAAATTTACTCCCGATGGCGGACGCATCACCTTGGCAGTAACGCAAATTTCCTCCCCGATATCAACTAGCGATGCAACCATGCAACACTTCTTGCACTTCGCCATCCAAGATACCGGCATTGGGATTTCACCAGAAAATATCCAGAAACTCTTTCAGCCTTTTGTGCAGATTGACAGCGCCTTAAATCGGCAATATACAGGTACAGGTTTAGGGCTGGCATTAGTCAAACAAATTGTCGAACTTCACGGTGGCCGGGTGGGACTGACGAGTGAATTAGGCGTGGGTAGTTGTTTTACAGTCGATCTACCCTGTCATCCTAGTGCTGATCTTGCACCGGAACTCATCACCAATTATCAAGTAATTAATACTCCAGAAGCTTGCTGCTGCAACACCAATGAATCACCAAGTCTTACCCCCCTCATCTTGCTGGTAGAAGATAACGAAGCCAATATTAGTACAGTTTCTAGCTACCTCGAAGCCAAGGGGTATCGCATTGTGCTGGCTAATAACGGTCAAGAAGCAATTGACTTGACAATAGCACACCGTCCTGACTTAATTTTGATGGATATTCAAATGCCAGGAATCGACGGTTTAGAAGCAATTCGACAAATTCGCCAAAATCCTGAGTTTGTCAATACTCCCATTATTGCCCTGACAGCCCTGGCTATGAGTGGCGATCGCGATCGCTGTTTAGCCGCAGGTGCTAACGACTACCTCTGCAAACCTGTCAAACTCAAGCAACTAGCAACCTTGATTAAAAAGTTTTTCACAGACGAAGAGGTGATCTAGTAGGTCAATAACTAATTATGTAGGGTATGGGGATGATAAATGTGGGTTGTTGATCAGGGGGACAAGGGAGACAGGGAAGATAAGGGAGATAAGGGGCTAATTTTGTTAATCCAAACGTTCTGATGAATTGGCTGAATTTTTCAACCGCGCATACTGTGGTTTACAAGGGCTACCCCAACAAACTTGTCCAGGGGGCATATTGGCAAATACAGTACTACGAGCGCCAATTACAGCATTGGCACCAATTTCGACTCCAGGGCCAACAAAACAATCGGCTGTAATCCATACCCCGTTATTAATAGTAATTGGTGCTGTTTTTAACCCAAAAGCCGGATCTTGGATGTCGTGGCTACCCGTACATAAGTAGGTTTTTTGGGAAATCACACAGTGTTCACCGATATTAATTTTATCCAAGCTGTATAAAACTACATCATCACCAATCCAACTGTAGTCACCAATGGTAACTTTCCACGGATACGTGAAGCGGGCTGTGGGTCGAATTAATACACCTTGACCAATACGCGCCCCGAATAGTCGCAGCAAAAAGCAACGCAAACCATTAAAAGGATGTGGAGTTAAGGGAAAGGCGATCGCCTGTACAAACCACCACAACAAAACATACCAGCTTGGACGACCACGGTCAAACCAGGATTGGTCATACTTGCGTAAATCTACAAAGGATTGGTTATTTGTCATGTGTCATTGGTTATTTGCTATTCGTCATTCACGCGATGTGCAACTTATTTTTGTAACCCCTCTCCAAACCTCTCCCCGAAACGGAGAGAGGCTTTGAGTTTTGCTCCCCTTCCCTGTCTGCGACACGCTGCGCGAACGTAGGGAAGGGGTTGGGGGTTAGGTTTGAGAAAAAGTCGCACACGGCGTTCATTCGTCAATAAACAAAAGAGACTGGGAAAATCATACTACCCAGTCTCTCACGTCTAAATAAAGCAGTCGGAGTATAAATTAGGACATTGAGAAAGCACGAATGCTAGTTATACCTCTGGTTGGTGAGCGTAGCCGAACCACTGCCTCCTTCAATCCATACTTCCTAAACTGCCGTTTGCTCAATTTTTTGGGGGAGAGATGGCGGTGCAGATTTAGCAGTATTGGCGGTATTTAATTTACCTCCACAACTGCGTAATTCATACAGTTTCACGCCAATTTGATATTCATATTGACTGAGTAGGCGGCCATAAATATATCCAGCTCTGCCATCTAAAAAACCACGCTGAATAATATAGAACAAAATAAACCGTAAAATTGGTTTAAAAGGTAAATGTACCCAGACTTTCTTGAGAAAACGTTTACGTTGAACGGCATCACCAAATAAGTTAGCGCCAATTGTACCTGTGTCACCTAGACCAGTAAGCAGATTGTAATAAACTCTCGCTTCCCAATTAGAATAGCGATTGTGTCTTTCTAGCCAGTGGAACAAATCACGAAAGTCTTCATGGAGCATATCATTGTTGAGATATCCCACTTGCCCTTGTAAAATCACATGTTCGTGAACTTCGTTATCACCAGTATTAGGGATATCTTCGGTATTGAGGTTTTCGTAGCGACCAGCTTTGTGTTTAAACAAACGCAAATTCCAATCAGGATATTTCCCACCATGACGAATCCATTGACCTAAGAAAAATACGCGGCGATTGAGATAATAACCGCTATATTCTTCATTTTGAATTGCTTGAGCAATTTCATCCCATAATTCGGGAGTAATGCGTTCATCGCAATCAACAATTAGTACCCATTCGTTACGGAAAGGTAAGCTATCTAAAGACCAATTTTTCTTTTTCGGCCAGCGTCCATTGAAGTGAAACTGTACAACATTCGCACCGTAACTATTAGCAATTTCTAAGCTTTTATCAGTGCTTTGAGAATCAACAATAAAGATTTCATCTGCTCTTTGGAGACTGGTCAAACAAGCCGGTAAATTGGCTTCTTCGTTTTTGGCAGGAATTAAGACTGAGACGGGAATTTTAGAGGACATATATGTTGTTATTTGTTATTTTTTATGGGATGTAGACAGCAGACCCTGAATAGCAGCATTTAAATAACCTATTTGACAATATGTATACACAAGTTTGTCGAAGCGTTCTGCTGGGTCAGAAAAATACTGTAATGATTTATATAAACCCCGAATCAAACGCTCACTACCGCGTAATAATTGACGGCTCCCTGTTTTGCCTGCAAGTTGTTCTCGGTAGCATTCACTGATACCTTGCCACCAGCCACGATTCAAAAACCAAGAGCGATTGAGCCGTTCGGGTGCAACGTTATGCGCTACTAAAGCTTCTGGCAGATAGGCCACTTGCCAGCCATGCTGGAGTGCAAATTCTGTCATTTGCAATTCTTCATTAGATAACAAGTTTTTGCCGACTCGACCAAGATGGGGGTCAAAACCACCAATTTCTGCCAAAAAGCTCTGTCGGATGGAATAATTTAAGCCTCTAGGGGTTAAGCCCGGTTGATCGATATAAACTATTTTGTCACCTAGATCATAAGCTCCCAAATTGCCGGCTAACCCAGAAGATAGCCATTTGGGTGGTTGGATTGTCGGTGGCCATAAAAGTGTGACTTTGCCACCCGCGATCGCTAGTTTGGGGTTGCTTTGATAGGCAGAATACAATACTTGCAACCAGCGATCGCTGGCGACCGCATCATCATCTAAATAAGCCAGAATTTCGGCACGCGCAACTTTAGCACCAGTGTTCCGGGCAACCGATAAGCCGGTGGTGGGTTCAAAGATATACTTTAAACGGGCATTGCAGGCTCTTTGTTCGACAACTTCGCGGGTGCGATCGCTGGAGTTGTTATCTACTACTATCACCTCAAAATCGCCAGCAAAGTCCTGCGCCAACAGGCTATCAATTGCTGCACCTAAATAGGTATCTCGATTGTGAGTACAGATAATGGCAGAGATTTGGATGTCTGACATAGGATTAAGTTTAACAACAGAGAATTCAGGACTTAGGAGGAGGCAGTGCGGTGGATGGTTACTGTATTCACAGTGAAACACCACACACTCATCAAAGATTCAGTGGTTGAACAATCAGTGCAGGATTATACCTATTACTTATTGCTTCTGAATTCTGAATTCTGCATTCTGTATTCTTTTTTAAGTTGTCACCCTTGGATTTGAGACTACAGTCTTCTATCCAACGGTCGCCTGCTCTGTGCTAATCTATAACAAAAAATTCCAACCCACCAACCGCGTTTCTTCGGAATTCGTCTTTAATTCTTTAAGCTTGTTGAATATGGCTGTGTAAAACTACGAGAGTTTCAGCTAATTGACTCAGACGGGTTTCGAGATATTGTTTGCGTGCTAATAATTGACGGAGTTTTTGATGCCGTGCGATCGCCATACTCACTGTCGGTACTTGATCTGGTGGACAGGGACGTGACCAAACTTTACCCGATCCATCCAAACCACACAGCCGATATCCTGTGCGCGAAAATTGATAAGCGTCTTTATTCCCAGTGGTGCAGATTTCTTCAACATAGTTCATCAGACGGTCAACTTCCGCGTGGCGTAGTGTGGCGGTTCCTGGTTGTTCTGGTTCTTTGGGATTAGACTCTAACCAACCGTTGACTATCGGCCCTTCTAAATACAGGTCTTGGATTTGTTGCAGGAGATTTTGCAGTTCTTGTTGCCAACCAGCTACATGAATTTGAATTTCTTGCAGCAAATTCATAGCTAAGGCTGGGTTAGCTCCGTGGCGATGGTTACTAAAGCTAGGAGTTTTAAACTTGGGTAGGCTGGGAGTTTTATTACCTGTTTCTTGAGCAGAAAATGTATCTACAGAATGATGTTCCGCAAATAAATCTGGTTCAACAGTGCTGTCATAGTTAGAATTTATCTCTAAATTTTCTGTGAGTTCTGGTGTCACACTTGGCTCATCAGATATATCTACATCTGGGGTAGCAGCTTTGCTAGAAACACTAATTCTAAAAGATACTGGCTGCTTGGGCGAATCTCCAGCTTCGACTGTGGCGTTGTCCCGATTTCCGAGATCATGTAGAGTCGCTTCAATCCGTTTTAGCCCTGTTTTCATAAGCATATCCTGTGAGTTTGCTGCCCTTTGTGGTATTTAACTTTTCACAAAGGTTAGTTGGGAGTCTTGGCTTTTGCCAATTTTGGCACAAATTAATCTGGTGCTAATTTTATCTTTTAAAAGATATTTGCAACAAACAAACTCAAAATTATCATCCCTAGGTATGGGGCTTTGAAGCTGTTTTTGATGGCAATTGGCGATTACATTACATTTCTTTACAAAAAATTCATATTCAATGTATTTCAGAAAACGTTCATATTAAGCAATTTAATGATTTATTTATATTTGTTAAGGTCTTTTGTCTTAGGTCAAATCTCAAGACATATTTCACCAAGGGAAATCCTAATCAATGACTACACCTGTGCAATTAGTAACTAATCAAGATCAGGTCTTGACAACCTCGCTTGTATTCGACCTGAATACCTTGAGTCAAGAATTAGTTTCAGGCAAGATAGCTGCTGCGGATTTCGCTGGTTTATTCAGTAAGACAGATGTTGTAGAAGCAACTCGGTTAGCCAATCCACCTGCTGAAATTATTGAAACTACTATTGACGCTGCAACTGAGTTTGTACTCAAATTTGCACCTGATGTCGCAAATGACCCGATCGCCTTTAAAATATTTTCGGCTGCTAATTCTGATACAGCCTCTTTAGTAAGTAAGCTAGTTCACATCATTCTTGGTACTGAAAGCAATGACATTTTGATCGGTAAAGCCACCCGTGATTATATTTTTGGACTGGGTGGTAATGATCTGTTATTGGGAGAAGGTGAAAATGACTTTCTGTTTGGCGGCAAAGGCAATGATATCCTCCTTGGTGGAGACGGTAACGATACTGTCTTTGGCGAAAGCGGCGATGACACTTTATTTAATGATGCAGGCAGCGATAATCTGATTGGTGGTACTGGTAATGATTACTTTTATGTATTAGATGCCAGTGGGAGCAGTTTGCTAAATGGTGGGACTGGCATTGATACAGCCGACTACAGTGCTTTAAGCCAAGCAATCACCTTGAAATCTACTGGGATTGTTAGCAAAGGAGTAGGCTTTGGTACAGATCAACTAGTTCAAGTCGAGAGAATTTTTGCGACCTCATCACTCAACGACTGGATTGATGCTTCAGATGCTACCGCGCCAACTTCCATAACTGTTAATTTATTAACCAATTCCCTGATTGTAAATAATGTTCCTGGTTTGGGAACCCTCACTTTTACAGTCAGTGGTTTTGAGAATGTCAGAGGTACAAACCAAAACGACAGCATTACTGGTGACAATGCCAATAACATTCTCAATGGTGGTGCGGGTAATGATGTGTTGGGTGGTAGTAACGGTAATGATACCCTCAACGGTGATGTAGGAACTGATACAGCAGACTATAGTGCGCTGGGACAAACTATCGTTCTCGGCCCCACAGGTACAGTCAGCAAATCAGGTGGAGGAATTGACCAATTAAACGGAATTGAAACCATCACAGCCTCTGCCTTACTCGGCGATACAATTAATTCCTCAACAGCAACGGGTAGCGTCAGCATTACCGCCAACTTGGGTACAAATAGTTTGACAGTGAATAATGTGTTGATTGGTGGTGTGACTACCAACCTCAACTTTACTGTCAACAACTTTGAGAATGTCACAGGTACTGGGAATAATGACATTATTACTGGTAACAACGGTAATAATATTCTCAATGGTGGTGCTGGCAATGATGTGTTGCGCGGTAGTAATGGTAATGATACCCTCAACGGTGATGCAGGCACTGACACGGTAAACTACAGTGGATTAGGGCAATCCATTATTCTTGGCCCCACAGGTACAGTCAACAAATCTGGTGGAGGAACTGACCAGTTAAATGGCATTGAAGCGATCGTTGCATCTAACTTGCTGAATGATACTATTAATGCCTCAGCAGCAACAGGTAGTACCTCCATTACCGCCAACTTGGGTACAAATAGCTTGATAGTAAATAATGTGGTGATTGGTAGTGCGACTACTAATCTCAATTTCACTGTCAGTAACTTTGAGAATGTTACAGGTACTGCGAATAATGACACTATTACTGGTAATGCTGCTAACAACATTCTCAATGGTGGTGCGGGTAATGATGTGTTGCGCGGTAGTAACGGTAATGATACCCTCAACGGTGATGCAGGCACTGATACAACAGACTATAGTGCGCTGGGACAAACTATCGTTCTCGGCCCCACAGGTACAGTCAACAAATCAGGTGGAGGAATTGACCAATTAAACGGGATTGAAACCATCACAGCTTCTACCTTACTCGGCGATACAATTAATTCCTCAACAGCAACGGGTAGTGTCAGTATTACCGCCAACTTGGGTACAAATAGTTTGACAGTGAATAATGTGTTGATTGGTGGTGTGACTACCAACCTCAACTTCACTGTGAATAACTTTGAGAATGTCATTGGTACTGGGAATAATGACATTATTACTGGTAACAACGGTAATAATATTCTCAATGGTGGTGCTGGCAATGATGTGTTGCGCGGTAGTAATGGTAATGATACCCTCAACGGTGATGCCGGTACTGACACGGTAAACTACAGTGGATTAGGACAGTCCATTATTCTTGGCCCCACAGGTACAGTTAGCAAATCTGGTGGAGGAACTGACCAGTTAAATGGCATTGAAGCGATCGTTGCATCTAACTTGCTGAATGATACTATTAATGCCTCAGCAGCAACAGGTAGTACCTCCATTACCGCCAACTTGGGTACAAATAGCTTGATAGTAAATAATGTGGTGATTGGTAGTGCGACTACTAACCTCAATTTCACTGTCAGTAACTTTGAGAATGTTACAGGTACTGCGAATAATGACACTATTACTGGTAATGCTGCTAACAACATTCTCAATGGTGGTGCGGGTAATGATGTATTAGTAGGTGGTGCTGGTAACGATAATCTCATCGGTGGTAGTGGTGCAGATGTTTTAACTGGCGGTATTGGCAATGATCAGTTCACCTTCTTAAAACCTGGGGAAGGTGTAGATATCATCACTGATTTTGCTTCTGTCCCTGATACGATCGCAGTTTCTGCTTCTGGTTTTGGTGGTGGTCTATCCTTGGGTGTGCTTTCCAGTCTTCAGTTCTTTGTAGGTACAGGTGCAACAACCGCAAATCAGAGATTTATCTATAACAGTATTACTGGTGGACTATTCTTTGATATTGACGGTAATGGTGTGACGGCACAACAGCAAATTGCTAGTCTCACTCTCGCACCAACTCTGACATCCGATGACATTCTAGTGATTGCTTAACAGAGATAGGATTTACGTACAAAGGTTATCTGTTAAGAATGGGTGTAAGAGTGTGAGGCTGTACTTATAGCGTTTCTCGGTTGAGTGCAGTAAAAGTAGATGGGGAAAAGAGGCTAGGGAAATATATTTATTTCACTGGAATGAAAGCCGCTATAACTTTATTGCTCTATACTCCTTTACCCTCTTCCAAATAGTTGTGATCAAAGGATTGGAACATGAAAGGATGTAGAAGTAAAATTCTACATCTTTTTGCTTAAGTATTTCCTAGGAAAAATCGTGGGTAAAGTCATTTTAATTACAGGGGCTGCTCGGTCGGGCAAAAGTGAATGGGCAGAATATCTTGCCCAGCAGTCAGGTAAACAAGTGGTTTATGTTGCCACTGCTACCGAAAATCCTAATGATCCTGAGTGGCAAAAACGCATTGCGGCACATCAACAACGCCGTCCGCAAAATTGGGTAACTTTAGCAGTGCCTAGAGAATTATCAGCGACTTTGGCTGATGCTAAACCCCAGAGTTGTTTGTTAGTTGATTCTTTGGGAACTTGGGTGACAAATTTTTTAGATGAGGATGAAATTAGTTGGCAAAATACAATTGCCGAGTTTTTAGACACAGTACAACTCGTAGCTGCCGATATGCTGTTTGTGGCGGAAGAAGTCGGCTGGGGTGTGGTTCCTGCTTACCCTATCGGTAGACAATTCCGCGATCGCCTGGGTGCTTTGGTGCGGCAATTAGGCGTTGTTTGTGACACGGTTTATCTTGTAGCTGGTGGTCATGTATTGAATTTGAGTGTGCTGGGTACACCATTGCCAACAGCGATAAATGAGGAATTGTAAAGTATTAAATTAAGAAAAATGAAGAGAGCTTGATTATTATTTTGCCTACCGATTGAGGGTCAAATTTTTAATAGAAAATTAATATTATATACAGAGCAAGTCTCCTCATGCCGAATGTACAATCGTGGTATGGCAAACACAGAAGATGTCAAAAAGTATCTCGCCTACTGGTTTCAGTTGGGTAAGAGAGTAGTGGTTGGTAATGGGGTAGCAAGCTTGTTGCCTCAACCTGTATATAAAGGCGATCGCTATAGCCAGGAATTTGAAGAGTGTTGGCAGAAAATTATCTCGCCAGAATTCGGTGATTGTTATTTAGAAGGCACTCACGAAACCATTGCAGAATTGCTGACCTCTGTATGGGAAATTATGCCTTGTGGTCGTTGCAATATGCCGATTCCGATGAGAAACGTAGGAATGCCGGCTGAGACTTGCCCATGCAATAATTTACCTGGTTGGCCGAACACTGATTTACCAGCGCCACGTTCGGCAGTGGATAACCAAGCCAGACTGATGGGAATCCGCGATCGCTTGTTAGAAAATCTTTCCGCCAAAAGTAAGTAACTAGGACTTACGCACAGGTTGTCTATCCAGAATGGGTGTAAGGGTATAAGGGTATGGGGTGTAAGGGTTTTGTATAATTACACGCCTACAATCTTCCCCAAACTATTGATTTTTCGTCTTATTGCTAGTCCTACACATGATCAAACTCTCTTATACCATTTTGGATTTTAGATTTTGCGAAAAGTTGCGTGGGCGGGTTCCCCGACTTGAGCAAACTTTTCAAGACAGATTTTAGATTGAGACAGGCTTTACTGGTAAGCTTTTGGGCAATTTATTTGTCGCAATCATTCTTCAATTTGGTATTACAATTCTGACTTGTGGATTCTGGATTCTGTTATGTCACCATATAGAATAAAGAGCCAAAATCAGTAATAGGGAAACAAAAAAACGCTGTGCAAATAACATTTTTAGGGACAAGTTCCGGTGTACCGACGCGATCGCGTAATGTTTCTAGTGTCGCCCTAAGATTACCCCAAAGGGCAGAACTGTGGTTATTCGATTGTGGTGAAGGTACTCAGCACCAAATTTTGCGGAGTGACCTAAAAATCAGTCAACTTTCCCGAATTTTTATTACCCATCTGCACGGCGACCATATTTTTGGCTTGATGGGTTTGTTGGCTAGTTGTGGTTTAGCTGGCAATGTTGACAGAATTGATATTTACGGGCCGCCGGGATTAAATGAATATATCCAATCGGCATCAAAATATTCTCATACACACTTTTCTTACCCGATTAAAGTTCATACTATCCGTCCTGGAGTAATTTACGAAGATCAGGAATTTACCGTCACCTGTGGCCAGTTGCATCATCGAATTACCGCATTTGGTTATCGGGTTGCCGAAAAAGACCGCGCTGGACGTTTTGATGTCGAAAAAGCCAAAACGCTGCAAATTCCTGCTGGTCGGATTTATGGTCAACTCAAACGGGGTGAAACTGTCACCTTGGACGACGGAAGAGTAATTAACGGCGCTGAACTTTGTGGCCCCACAGAAATTGGCCGCAAAATAGCTTACTGCACAGATACAATTTATACAGAAGGTGCGGTAGAACTAGCTAAAGATGCGGATGTATTAATTCACGAAGCGACCTTTGCCCATGCAGACGCAGAGATGGCTTTTCAAAGATTACATTCGACAACCACAATGGCAGCACAAACAGCTTTAGCAGGTGGTTCCCATCGGTTAATCATGACTCATTTTAGCCCTCGCTACGCTCCAGGCAACCCCATAGAATTGAAAGATTTACTTCAAGAAGCACGGGCGATTTTTCCTAAGACAGATATGGCTTATGATTTTATGACTTATGATGTCCCTCGACGGCGGGAAGTAGAGTTAAAACAAATGCCTGTAAGTTAAGCGATCGCCCCAAGTCCAGCGATAATTACAATAGACCGATTTGAATTAAATCTAGACAATCATTGCAAAACCGACCCCCAAATTTGAAGGAGTCGGTCAAAGAGAAGGTCAGTTGTTATTTAAAAGAAGAAGGATGAAGGGGTTAACTACACAGCCTCAAATTTCCATTTGTGGTGATCAACGTTTTGTCTTGTCCATTGATCGACTTTTGCTCCATTCTCTTTGTTGCCACCATTTACCTGTAGAACCTTACCACTTTGTTTGCCGATAATGTAGAAGTAGCCGTCACCTGCATCTTCCAATAGCCATTTAGAGTTATCGTTATTTCCTTTCTGATACTGAACAGCATTGCTACCATCAACACTACCACCACCTGCTATATTTGCAACTTTGCCGCTATGTTTAGCAACAAGGTAGTAAGAGCCATCACCAGTATCTTCCAACAGCCATTTAGAGTTATCACTATCTGACTTGTCATACTGAATAAGCTGGATATTGTCTTCCTTACTACCACCTGTCACATTTAAAACTTTGCCAGTATGTTTAACAACAAGGTAGTAGTATTTTCCTGCTGTCGGACGTGGTGTTTTCGCAGACGCAGGCTCAATAGCAATCCAATTGATGTGCCATTCATTTTGATTTGCTACTGCTGGGGTAACGGCTGTTCCACTCTGGCTATAGCCTTGTTCCCACCTGATTTCTACTTCAAAACCTTTGGCAGTGGGATTGTAGATAGAACTAGAACCAGAAATTCCCCAATGATGGTTCTTACCCCCAACTGTTATTACGTAAGTTGGTACTGAGGTGAAACCCGCAGCACTAGTGTCAATATAGACATAAACACCATCGCTACCAACATTGCCACCCGTCTTCCAGTCAGTTGCACCTGGTGTTGTCTTACCCGATGCAATTTTTGTACCATCTGTTCCATAAGTTACTGACAAATTCTGAGTTTTAATTGGTGTTGCTACCATGATTTGACCTCTGAAAATTACTCGATTTTGAAAATGAATAAGTGTGGGTTTTGTCAATGCCAAAGACAACTCAGCACAACAATATTCGTCACAAGACATTAGTCTTGTGCGGAATACTATTGCCACAGTGCATGTATTTGCTAGATCAGAGCGTTTAGCTTGACAAATGCTTTAGTGGAAGTCGCTTGAAGTGCGTTCTCGATACACTTCATGCTTCTAATATTCCAAAATTTTTATGAGAATTCAAGGACAGTTAAAACAGTTAAAAAACAGTTAAAAAAGCATTAAGACAGTTAAGACACTTAAGTAATCAGGACTTACGCAAAAGTTCCCGAAAAGCTTAATTTATCGTAGACGCGAAGCGGCTTCCCGCAGGGTACCGCCAAGTCGCCAAGAACGCCAAGAAATCGTAGAGTCTGCGTAAGTCCTAGTAATATTGAATAAATACTTAGGGCTGGACGAAAAAGACCTTTGGTGCTGGTAGGGAAAACTTCTCCTATCGGAGACGCTACGCGAACGACAGGCTCAGGGGAGCGCGGGAAACAAGAACCAGGAACAGTTTTTTCCTGATTGATGAGTGCGATCGCTCCAAATCCAGCGATAATTACAATGACCTAGATAAGCGAGTGCGATCGCTCCAAATCCAGCGATAATTACAATGCCTTCAAAGTAAGCAAATTCCACCCTGAATTTCTTACTAGCACTGGTCACACTCAGATAAATCAATGCTTTTGAGAGCCATTATGGTGCATTTATATGATGCGAAATCTTGCGGAAACTATAATCACCGTATAGCTACTTCACTATGTATCTAATCTTGCACAAGTAAATTTTACCAAATCATTGATATTGATGTCTCCCGGTAAATTAACATCTAGCTCAATAATAATATTTCCTACTCGTACTAAATTCTCTTCTACACTTATCACTTGCCCTAATATTTCATGAGCAAAACCACTCTTCTTACGGCTAATATAAGGAGTTTTATTTATGGTTTCCAAAACAGGGTATTGGCTATTAAAAGATAAAAGTGGTTCTTCAATAAAATAACCTATACATTTATTACAAGGCTGACAAAAGGCAGCACACTCATAAACACCATCAGTTATATGTAATAAAGCCTCTTCAGCATCTTCTGAAAGAATTTCAATATTTTTAATTAACATATTATTAATAAATTCTTTTCCTCATTTTTCTCTAAATACCTGACACCATTCTCTTTGAAAATGCTCTTGAATTTCAACACTTACAGGCTCTACATCATCACCAGTTTTAAATATATCTACACGAGTTAATTGACCATCTTCACCCACTTTATAAACTCTTCGTCCCAATGCCATATCGATTGCCATACCCGTTATTATGATTTTTCTACTAGCTCCGTAGCAAATAGGCAAAAGACGGTGTAAAGCAAGTCTCTCTCGAACCCGCTTAAAAGACTCGAAAAAATGCCAATCTGTTTCTTCGATTACACCGTTAGCCCACTGTAATTTAATACGACATTCGGTGCGTCGTCCGCCAACTTCAGTCCAATCTCGGCAACCTAATTCAATCTTTGCTGGAAGCAAATTATTATCTGCATCTTTCAAGAAGATTTCATACTCACCAACAGCTTTTTCTGGTGCTTGTGACATTTAACCTTCCAAGTTTAGGTTTTCAATAATATCTTGAAGCCATTATCGCGTAAGGAAGTTGCTCCATATTGGCAGATGAAAGCTTTACCATTCAAGCATTTGAGTAAATAAACAGATTTTTTCTGGAATTAATTTTCTGACTTGCACCATATTTGATAAGTCAATATGGCGTTTCCTCGTCTGTTGAGGTACAAATTTATCTGTTTCCATCTGTATAGCCTGCGGCAAGCCGCTTACTCACCTAAATTTGCGGTTAACTGTTATTGCTTGTATCTCAGTAGAATAAGAACCGATATAAATATAATTTTCGCACCATCATTATAGTAATTGTGTTGGATTTTACAAACAATATTCTTGTTCACTTCCTAAAATACCAGTAATTATGAGCTATATTGAACTTTTTATAGCTTTTAATGCTGAAAGGAAAAACATCCTATGCGTTATTTATCACTTTATTTATTCAGTATCTTAACGGTTATTGGTTTGAGTGCTAATACTGTGGTGCAGGCAAATACACAAACCCAACCGACAAAAACATATTTAGCACAAAAACCCAACTGTAATGACCCGCAAACTCAATTGGAAATTAATATCTGCTCACAATTGTCATATCAAAATGCAGATAAAAAATTGAACCAAGTTTATAAACAACTGTTACCAAAGTTGTCAAAGACTAGACAGCAAAAATTAATTGCTGCACAGTTAGCCTGGATTAAGTTTCGTGACGCTAGTTGTGAGTTTGAAAGAAGTGCATACGAAGGAGGAAGTATTGCACCTGCGATTTATGCTGGCTGCTTAGAAGAAGCGACAAAACAGCGAACTCAACAATTGCGCGAGTATCTTCAACATGATGGTTGATAACTATCAGGTCGCTATGCTTGAACATAAAGAGGCAAGGTAGACAAGGAAGATAGGGGAGACAAGGGAGATAGGTTTGTTAATGACTATAGAAGCAGAAGCTACAAGAGAAAAGTAGTTTATGAAGCAGTCTTTTGCTGGGATGCTTCACTTAAACGAGGCGCAGATTTTTTGTTAAAAAATGTAAATGAAATTCAAGCTAAAGTTGCGTTTAATTAAGCGATCGCAATGCGGGAAGTCACTCACTGCGGTAGTCTAGATGAATGTGAATGTATCGCCTGGTTTGACATAACGTTATTATGACTTCAGTTGTTTCCAGTGCAACCCGCACGATTCGTATTGGTTCTCGTAAAAGTCAACTTGCTCTAGTTCAAACATACTGGGTAAGAGAGCAACTACAAAAAAGTTTCCCAGATATCAATTTTGAAGTCCACACCATGTCTACCCAAGGCGACAAAATCCTGGATGTAGCGTTGGCGAAGATTGGCGATAAAGGACTATTTACAAAAGAACTCGAACTGGGAATGATCAACCAAGAAATTGACTTTGCAGTTCATTCCCTCAAGGATCTGCCGACTAATTTACCAGAAGGCTTAACCTTAGCAGCAATTACCGAACGGGAAAACCCCGCAGATGCTTTAGTTGTGCATGAAAAGTACAAAGACAAGCAAATTGACACTTTGCCAGAGGGTGCAGTCATTGGCACATCCTCACTGCGACGATTGGCACAGTTACGCAATCAATTTCCCCACTTTACCTTTAAAGATGTGCGCGGTAACTTGAATACCCGCTTGGCAAAACTTGATGCTGGTGAATATGATGCCCTGATTTTAGCAGCTGCTGGGTTACAACGCTTGGGTATGGGCGATCGCGTTCATCAAGTTATTCCCAAAGAAATTTCCCTCCACGCTGTCGGACAAGGCGCTTTAGGGATAGAATGTCGCGCTGATGACCAAGATTTGATATCTTTACTCAAAGCAATTGAACATCCCCAGACACGCGATCGTTGTTTAGCAGAAAGAGCATTCTTACGTGACCTTGAAGGTGGTTGCCAAGTACCCATCGGTGTAAATACAGAAATTGTTGATGGTAATTTAACATTAACAGGTGTAGTCGCCAGTGTAGATGGTCAAAAACTTGTTAAAGATACCGTCACGGGTGCAGCCAGCAACGCCGAAGCATTAGGGACAGAATTAGCTAACCTTCTACGGGAACAAGGCGCTCAAGAAATTCTTGAGGAAATCTTTGCTGAAATCCAACGGGGTTCTTAGGATACTGGCAAACAGATGTGGTTAGATAAGAGTTGAGATTAAAGGATGAAGTGTAAAGGATCAAGATTCTTTGATTAAACTGCCTTTATACTTCAGACTTCTTGTGAAAATATAGGCAGAACCGGGGAAACAACAAAGACCATGCGGATTCTATTCGTTGCAGCAGAAGCAGCTCCCGTTGCGAAAGTAGGAGGAATGGGTGATGTTGTGGGAGCATTACCTAAAGTCTTGAGAGAAATGGGGCATGATGTCCGCATCTTCTTGCCTTACTACGGGTTTTTACCAGACAAAATGGAAATCCCCAAAGACCCGATTTGGTGGGGATATGCCATGTTTCAGGACTTTGCAGTTTACGAAAGTGTGCTGCCCGGTACGGATGTGCCTTTGTATTTATTTGGACATCCTGTATTTAATCCCCGCCGCATCTATTCGGGAGAAGACGAAGATTGGCGGTTCACCTTTTTTGCCAATGGTGCGGCTGAGTTCTGCTGGAATTACTGGAAGCCAGACATCATCCACTGTCACGACTGGCATACAGGAATGATACCCGTGTGGATGCACCAAGACCCAGATATCACCACGGTGTTTACGATTCATAACCTGGCTTATCAAGGGCCGTGGCGTTGGTATCTGGATAAAATTACTTGGTGTCCTTGGTATATGCAAGGACACAACACAATGGCAGCAGCAGTGCAGTTTGCTGACAGGGTAAATACCGTTTCCCCAACTTATGCCGAACAAATCAAAACACCCGCGTATGGTGAAACTATCGAAGGTTTGCTGTCATTTATCAGTGGGAAGTTATCAGGGATTGTCAACGGTATAGATACTGAGGTTTACAACCCAGTTGATGATAAATATATTGCACAGACATTCTCGCCAGACACTTTAGATCAGCGTAAGAAAAACAAAGTTGCTCTACAAGAAGAAATGGGGTTAGAGGTCAACTCTCAAGCCTTTTTAATTGGTATGGTGAGCCGATTAGTCGAGCAAAAAGGCTTGGATTTGGTCATCCAAATTTTAGACCGCTTCATGGCGTATACAGATGCCCAATTTGTGTTGTTAGGGACAGGCGATCGCTATTATGAAACTCAAATGTGGCAATTAGCATCCCGGTATTCTGGACGTATGGCAACTTACCTGTTATATAACGATGCCCTATCACGTCGGATATATGCGGGTACTGATGCCTTTTTAATGCCCAGCCGTTTTGAACCTTGCGGAATTAGCCAAATGATGGCGATGCGCTACGGTTCAGTTCCCATCGTCCGCCGCACCGGGGGATTAGTTGACACCGTATCCCACCACGACCCAGTTAATGAAGCTGGTACAGGTTATTGCTTTGACCGCTACGAACCCTTAGATTTGTTTACCTGCATGATCCGCGCTTGGGAAGGTTTTCGTTTCAAACCTCAGTGGGGCGAACTGCAAAAACGCGGGATGAATCAAGACTTTAGCTGGTATCGTTCAGCCAAGCAGTACGATAAACTGTATCGTTCAATGTTTGGTTTACCAGACCCAGAGGAACAAGCAGCACAGCCAGAGTTAGTTTTGAATCAGTAGGTTTTTTAACGCAAAGTGGCGCAGAGGTTAACGCAGAGGAAAACAGAGAGTTTTTGTTTTTTATCTGCGTTTATCTGCGTTTAATTATTCTCTAAATACAATGACTGAGGAACTCCAAAGAGCCGATAATGATTCGCCGTGGAAAGAAATTTTAGAAGCATACTTTCCCCAAGCAATGCAGTTTTTCTTTCCCCAAACAGCAGCCCTAATTAATTGGCAACGTCCCCACGAATTTCTCGACAAGGAATTTCAACAAATTGCCCGCGAAGCCGAACTTGGAAGAAGATACGCCGATAAATTAGTTAAAGTTTGGCAAATTGACGGGGAAGAAGTTTGGCTGTTAATTCATGTCGAAATTCAGGCGAAACCAGAAGATAAATTCGCCGAAAGAATGTTTTTGTATAACCTGCGAATTTTTGATAAATTTGCCAAACCAGCCATCAGCCTAGCAATTTTATGTGACGCTGACTCTACTTGGAGACCGAATCAATACAGTTACAATTATCCTGATTGCAGTCTGGTTTTTCAATTCGGCACTGTCAAATTGCTAGATTATCAAAATCTCTGGACAGAATTAGAAACCAGCAATAATCCTTTTGCGACAGTTGTCATGGCGCATTTAAAAACGCAGCAAACCAGCAAAAATCCAGGAGAACGGAAAAATTGGAAATTCAGCTTAATTCGCCGACTTTATGAACAAGGGCTAGAAGAAAGAGACATTCGTAACCTCTATCGTTTTATCGATTGGGTTATGATTTTACCAAAAGCACTAGAAGCAGAATTTTGGCAAGACTTTAAGTTATTCGAGCAGGAGCTTACTATGCCTTACATAACTACAGGCGAGCGCATTGGCTACGAGCGAGGCAAGGAAGAAGGGAAGCAGGAAGGTAAACAGGAAGGTAAACAGGAACAAACACAAATACTGGTCTTACGACTACTGCAAAGAAAGGTGGGCAATTTACCCGACGAAGTTCGTCAACAAGTTCAAAGTCTTTCTTTAGAACAATTGGAAGCACTGAGTGAGGCTTTATTAGATTTTAGTGCGATCGCTGATTTACACAACTGGTTACAAACCAATCAAACAGCATAGTTTAAGTTTTGTAACTAATAAAAGTAAAAAATAATCCTCACTTCTTTTGGTGAACCTAAAGCTAAGAGTTTCTCAAAAAAATAATCAAGAAATTCAGAACCAACAAATTCTCTATAACTTTCTACCCAACTGACTTGTACAATATCCGCTTTAGGAAGATAATTCGGATTAAGAGAATATAATTTCGCTTCCTCTGGCCATTGTTCGTAAGGAAATGGTTGATTATCAGAAAATAAATTCGCGTACTGTGGTTCAACCAAGCCGTAAAATGTAATGGGTTTTTCCCAATCAAAATTGATCAGTTCTTGAACCAAAAGCCAAGACGCATCCCAACAATCATCATCTTCAGTATGCGATTTCAAAAAAGGTGAAAGGTCTTGTGGAAGACCTCGTGGTCGAGATATAGGTCTGATATCTGCACCATACCACTTTAAAAATCTTTCCCGGCGCACACCTGCTAGAACAGTAAAAAACTCATAGTGTGTGCCGATATCTATTCTTTCTAGAGGTGAAAATTCTGCTGTTGATTTTTTTAGACCGCGACCTTTTGGTTTTAGCACTGCTGTCCATTGTCCATCTTGTAGAAACTCTACAAATATTTGGATTTGAGTACTCATAATTTGTGCAAATAAATTATTTTTTTGGGAAAGGCGTTTTGCCTCTCCCTATTTATCAACTCACTCCCAAATAATTCTTTACAATTTGCAAAATTCTCTCGGCTGCATGACCATCACCGAAAGGATTAATCGCATTAGCCATTGCATCATACGCCGCAGAATTACTCAATAACTCAGCCGCCGCCGCCAAAATACTCGCGCTTTCAGTCCCGACTAATTTAGCTGTACCCGCCGTTACTGCTTCAGGACGTTCTGTAGTTTCTCGCAAAACTAACACTGGTTTACCTAAACTTGGTGCTTCTTCTTGCAAACCACCAGAGTCAGTTAATAAAAAATGCGATCGCCCAATTGCACCCACTAATTCGGCATAATCTAAAGGTTCGGTCAAAAATACGCGCGGATGTTGCCCTAATAATGCTTGCAATGGTTCCCTAACTGTGGGGTTGCGGTGCAGGGGTAACACCAAAGCAGTATCAGGAAACTTATCTAATATTTGCAGAAAACCTTGAGCGATCGCTTGTAATGGTTCTCCCCAATTTTCCCGGCGGTGAACTGTGGACAACAACACGCGATATTCATTCCAATTCAACCCCGGAACATTACAAGCTGGCTGACTCGCCGCCACATTTAACAGTGCATCAATCACAGTATTTCCAGTCAAGTGAATTTCGCCCAACACCCCAGAACGTTGCAAATTCTCCACCGCCAAAGTTGTTGGTGCAAAATGCAGTTGTGTAATTTGGGAAATTAACCTGCGATTCGCTTCTTCTGGATAAGGATTGTAAATATTATCAGTTCTTAACCCAGCTTCGACATGACCCACAGGAATTTTTTGATAAAAAGCTGCCAAGGCTGCGGCAAAAGCTGTGGTCGTATCTCCTTGGACGATAACTAAATCTGGTTTACTCTTTTGAAATAATTCTTCTAATCCGCGCAAGCTGCGACAAGTAATATCGCTTAAAGATTGTTTCGGCTGCATAATCTCTAAGTCATCATCGGCTTTGAGGTTAAACAGTTGCATCACTTGTTCAACCATTTCACGATGCTGTCCAGTTAAAATTACTTGCAACGCAAATTCAGGAGATTGCTGGAAAACCTGAATTACAGGCGCTAGTTTAATCGCCTCTGGACGTGTACCTAAAATAATGCCAACTCGCTTTTTATTAGTCATGGCTGGTAGTCATTAGTCATGGGTCATTGGTCAATAGTAAATGTTTCATCCCTACAAATGACAAATGACTAAGGACTAATGACTAAAAATGAAAAAACCCGGCTGAACCGGGCAGATGTACTGTTTGTCGTGTTTAACGCAATAGTTTTATTTGATTTCACAAGTTAAAGGGCAAGCTGCATATATAGAGGTCTTTTGTAATTCTTCAGTCTCTCCGTGCAACCAGCTTAACCATTTGATGTCACTGGGATGTACACCTTTGAGGGTGAGAACACCAGCTGCGATCGCCACTGCCAAAATATTGAACAAAATTAACCCACCACCTACTAGTAAAACCGCACTAACAGGCATGACAGATTGTAAAACAATCGACAACAGACATCCGACCGTAGCCATCAAAACCACTAATGGAAAACCGACAACTAACAAACATACTGCCAACGTGAAAGTCCATATCAAGAAGCTTTTAATCATCATTAAGGAGTAGGTCTTTCCGAGATTAGAGCCTTGAGCCGAAACCATGACTTTTCCTCCTAAGTACACAGCAATCAATTTAATATCAGTGAGATAACGCTGTTGGCGAATCAACTGATTGTTTCAGTGAATCCCAGTATATAAAAAGGAATAGGAAAAATGAGCATTTAGTAACTTAACTTTACAGTTAAGTTTTTCTAATTATGAATGTAAAGTTCCGTTGATTTCTTGCTAGAGAACTGGTTTGTGCCATCTATCTCAAGGAGTAGAAGCTAGTTCTTAACAGCCTCATCAGAATGTTTTCCACCCCGCAAATTGATCCCCTTAATATTTCTTATAAAAACTGGGGATGTCTCTCATAAATCACTAATTTGTCTGAAAAAAATACCTGCTGCTGATTTGGCTTTTAGCTGCTAGTCAATTGCCGGAATTTTGCGGAGAAATTTCTCATCTAATCGCCGGATGTTTTCACATTTGATTAAATGTATTATATATTGCTTTTATTTATAAGGGTTATTACTGAAGGATATATCAGGTTGCAGTGTGCTAAACAAGTTTATATAGACTTCAGGATTTTTTAACCTAATGGAGAGATTTGCACATTATCTAAAAAAATATACTAACTGACAAGCTAGGTGTAACGAAATGTTGCGATAAAGTTCTCAGCTAAGGAGCAGCAACAAACCTGCTGTCTGCCGTCCTTAGAACCACCAAGACAGATTTTTTGCAGATTCAAGTTCATAACTCCCTAATTTTGAAGATATATGACAGAAACACAAAACTCTGCCAATTCCCATCCGGCTGCTCCTCGGAATGTGCCACCTATGCCGCCGCCACCACCATCATTAGCGACACAACGGCAGCATACACAAACATTAGATATGTCTGCCCACCGGAATACAACTCAACCTGCACCACCGCCACCAGTTGCAGGTAATCGTCCCGCAAGTCCACCACCAGCAGCAAAAAATCCTTCTGGGTTAACTTTGGGAGCAATTATTAAAGAAGCTTTTGATAATGGTTATTCCGATATTCACTTGGGTGTAGGTGAAGTTCCCCGCTTCCGCAACCGTGGCGAAATTAGTCCCACAGAATATCCCGAAACAGATAATGCAACTTTCATGAGTTGGTTACGGGAAGTGATGACAGAGAAAGAAATTCAGCAATTTGAAGAAAACCTCGAATTTGATGGTGCAACTCAATATGAATTCGCCCGTGTTCGGTTGAACGTTTTTGGCTCGCTGAAAGGCCATGCAATGGTACTGCGGTTGATTCCCCTGAAAATTTTATCAATGGAACAGTTGCGCTTACCGCCAGTTTTCCGAGATATCTGCCACTCTCATAAAGGCTTAATCTTAGTCACTGGGCCGACTGGTTCTGGTAAATCCACCACAATGGCGGCGATGATTGACTATATTAATCGGGAAATGGCCAAGCACATCATCACCATCGAAGACCCAGTAGAATTTGTTCACCAAAGCCGCAAGTCATTGGTCAAACAACGGGAAGTGGGGATGCACACCCGCAAATTTGACAACGCTTTAAAAGCAGCTTTGCGGGAAGATCCAGATTTGATTCTGGTGGGGGAAATGCGGGATAAGGAAACCGTCAACACCGCCTTAAAAGCTGCCCAAACAGGTCACTTGGTAATGGGAACTCTGCACACCAACAGCGCCGTAAAAACCATTGAACGGATTTTGAATTTATACTCTGGTGCAGAACAGGATGCGATGCGGGTAGCCTTGGCCGAATCGTTGGTAGCAGTCATCGCCCAAGGATTGTGTCGAACGACTGATGGTAAACGAGCTGCATTCCACGATATCTTAATTAACACTGAGGCGGTTAAAGAATGGGTCAAAGACGGTAAATATGATGAAATTACCGAATTGATGAAACAAGCCAGTTTCGACGGCATGATTACCATGAATCAGTCGTTGCTCAATCTTTATCAAGAAGGTCGCATTACTGAAGAAATCGCTTTAGAAATGTCACCAACTCCTAACGAAATGGCTCAGTTTCTCCGAGGACGAGTTTAATTACAGTAAAGGTAAAAAGTTATCGCCTCGGCTTTTTACCTCCAAGTTCCCCAACCCCTGTAACTAGCTTGACTACACCTAAACTCTTTTTACCTAAAGTTTTTAAAGGCATTGCCTTATTCACACCCGGAGGCGATTTAATTTATTGCATCGACCCGAATAAACAGGGTCGATGGCATTTGCATTTGTGTGCTGCTTTACAAGAAATTCTCGATTTATCGGAACCGCCACATTTTTTAGTTCCTTGTTATACTGCCACAGTTGACCACTGGTTAGATCCCCATACGCAACAAATTCGGACTTTTGCCGAGGCTTATCCGGCAGTATTACAACATCAAGCTTTACTGAATACAATTTTTCATACGGGCGATTTAATCTGGCAAGCTGCACCTTGGCAAGATGGTTTGTGCGATCGCATGGTGTTAGGCACTTATCGTTCCACATTTCCCCAACTTTGGGAAGACCACGACTTAATTGTGAATTTAGATTTATCCGAAAAGGCTCCCAAATACTATCCACCAGTCAGAGCCACACAAAACATCCAACAAAAAACCCAATGTTACGTTTTGCGTTTATTTATTGCGGGTCATAGCGCCAATACCGAACGGATACTGCACAATCTACACGAAATGTTAGAGCGATCGCTCAAATATCCCTACACTTTAAAAGTGATTGATGTTTTAACTCATCCAGAACAAGCAGAAATTGATCAAGTGTCGGCAACTCCCACTTTGGTGAAAGTTTGGCCGCAACCAATTCGACGCATCGTCGGCGATTTAGATAACGCCGAGAAAATTTTCCAAATGTTAGGTACTAAAGAAAAATTATAAAAAATTTATCGGATTTAGTATTCTGGCTCACAAAAAAAATCAACAATTAGTTTTACTCAAGAATATTGGCAGGTTAAATTTAATTTTTAATTAAGCTTTCCCACCCAAAAAACTTTGTATATTGCTTAGTAAATTGGGATTTATTTGGCCAAAAATGCTGGCGTTGCTGTTAGGAAAACCGTAAGTAAGAATTAGCCTCAGTTTTCATAGTTCAATTACATACTGTCTTGACAGGTATAAGATTTTCATGCTTTATTGAGTTAATTACAGTAACTCGATGGAGATGCTGTAGATAACGGGGTAAATCTTTAATGAACAAGTCGCAGCATCCGGCTAATATACATACTTGCATTGAGAAAACAGCACAGTTAATGCGAGTTTTGTATCAAAAAATCGGGAGAATTTGGTTCAACCAAACCTCTGTTAAAAGATTTGCATATTTATGCTTTTTAGGTGCGATTTTAAGTGTAGTTATCTCTGCTTGTGCAGGGAGTTATTCAGCGACAGAACCAGAAATTAAGCTAAGACTAGTTTCTTTTTCGGTCACTAAAGCAGCCCATGACCAAATTATTCCTAAATTTGTCGAAAAGTGGCAGAAAGAACACAACCAAAAAGTAGTTTTCGACCAAAGTTATGGCGGTTCTGTCGCTCAAGCAGCTGATGTAATTTCAGGTAAGCAAGAAGCAGATATAGTCCACTTAGCACTGCCGTTAGATGTCCTGAGAATTCAACAAGCTGGTTTAATTAAATCCAGTTGGCAGATTAGAACCCCCAGAAATGGTATTGTTAGCAAATCGGTAGCAGCAATTGTTACCCGTGAAGGTAATCCGAAAAAAATTCAAACTTGGGCAGACTTAGCGAAAGACAATGTACAACTCATTGCAGCTAACCCCAAAACTTCTGGAATTGGCATTTGGGAATTATTAGCTTTTTGGGGTTCGGTTACACAAAATGGCGGAGATGAAGCAACAGCATTAAACTACATTGCCAAAGTTTATCAAAATGCTGCCGTTCTCACCAAAGATGCCCGTGAAGCCAGTGATGTGTTTTTTCAAAAAGCTCAAGGCGATGTTTTAATCACCTACGAAAATGAGGTGACTTTAGCAGAGAAAACAGCCACAAAACTACCTTATGTCATCCCAGAATTAAATATTTCGATAGATAATCCTGTGGCTGTAGTAGACAAAAATGTTGATCAACACAAGACAAGAAAAGTAGCTGAGGCATTTGTTGACTTCTTATATTCTTCCGAAGCCCAACGGGAATTTGCTAAATTACAATACCGTCCGGTAAATCCTACAGTTACCCAAGAAGTAATCTCACAATATCCCCCCATTCAAACTTTATTCACAGCCCAAGATTTAGGGGGATGGGACATAATTCAAACCAAATTTTTAAACGATGGGGCAATTTTTGACAAAATTAAAGCTAATAGTAAAGCATAAATCCTCATCCAAATTCAGGGAATTAGCAATTGTATGAATTTTATTTCTCAATGCAAAAATAACCTATTACTGCTGTCTTTACTGGTAATTAGTTATAGCCTAACAGCTTGTAGTGGTCAAAAAGAAAAGCAAAAACAAGTCAGTATTGATGGTGCGGCTGTAGGATTTCCGATTTCTTTAGCAGTAGCAGAAGAATATCATAATGTGAAAGCTGATGCTGTTGTGAGTGTTGCATCAAGTGGTACTGGGGGCGGAATCAGTAAATTTTGTGCAGGAGAAATTGATATTGTTGGTGCTTCACGTACCATTAGAGATGAAGAAATCACTAAATGTAAAAGTAAAAATATTGAATTTTTGGAAATACCCATCGCTTTAGATGGTATAGCCGTAATTGTGAATCGGCAAAATGATTTTGTGCAATGTTTGACTGTTGATGAATTAAAAACAATTTGGAGTGCTAAGGCAGACAGCAAAATTTTAACTTGGAATCAAGTTAATCCGAAGTTCCCTAATGAAAAGATGAAACTTTATGCGCCTGCATCGGATACAGGTACATTTGATTATTTTACCCAGGCGGTGACAGGTAAAGCTAAAAATGGTCGCACAGATTATACCCCCAGCCACAATCAAAATACTTTAGTGCAAGGGGTAGCAGGAGATAAATATTCTTTAGGTTATGTGGGTATTTCTTACTACATTCAAAATCAAGACAAGCTGAATTTAGTAGCTGTAGAAAACCCTAATGGCAAGTGTGAAAAGCCTGTACCAGTGGATAATGTCGTGAAAAATATTTACACACCATTATCCCGTCCTTTGTTTATCTATGTGAGTAAAAAGTCGTTAGATACAAAGCCAGCAGTACGAGAATTTGTTGATTTTTATTTAGAAAACTCCTGGAAATGGGTAGATAGCGCAGGTTATGTGGCTTTACCTGATGAAGCCTACGTGAAAGTTAAACAGAAATTTCTCAAGGGGGAAACCGGCACAAAATTCAAAAAAGCTAAACCAGGTCAGCCAATTACTAACTTTATTTAATTTATTGATTTATGAGTGCCATCAATCATCAAAATGGTTTTCAGGAAGATTCTCGGCGATCGCTAGAAAAAAATCCATCCGAAGATATTACCGAAAAGATTATCGCCACAATTTTATTTTGCTGTGGTTTAGTCTCGGTTTTAACAACCTTTGGTATTGTCGTTATTATCTTTCAGGTAACATTTGAGTTCTTTCAAGAAGTCCCCCTAGCTGACTTTTTTCTCGATACTAAATGGACACCTTTATTTGCGGAAAGACATTTTGGCATTTGGCCGTTAATTGCGGGGACTTTCTTAACTACTCTCACTGCGATGGCAGTAGCGATTCCTTTGGGTTTATCTTCCGCAATTTATTTAAGTGAATATGCCCAACCTAAAGTCGCTGCCATTTTGCGTCCAGCAGTGGAACTTTTAGCAGGGATACCAACAGTTGTATATGGATATTTTGCCCTGTTATTTGTGACCCCATTCCTGAGAAATTTTCTGCCTCTAGAAATCTTTAATGCTATGAGTGCAGGGTTAATGATGGGAGTGATGATTACCCCGACAGTTGGTTCTATTAGTTTAGATGCGATTCAAGCCGTGCCGAATTCTTTAAGAGAAGGCGCGTATGCGTTGGGCATTACTAAATTAGAGTCGATTTTTAAAGTGTTATTACCCGCAGCACTTTCAGGAATTACGGCTTCGATTATTTTAGGTATTTCTCGCGCTGTTGGTGAAACAATGACCGTGGTAATTGCTGCTGGACAACAGCCAAAACTGACTGTGAATTTGATGGAGTCAGTCGAGACGATGACAGCTTATATGGCACAGATTTCTGGTGGAGATAGCCCCAGAGGAAGTCTCAATTTTAAAACTTTATATGCTGTCGGGGCTGTGTTATTTCTGCTAACTTTGGCATTAAATATTGTTAGCTACTGGATTTCCCATAGATTTAAAGAAAAATACGATTAATCAATATGGCTACAAGTTATCAAGGTAATGATTTTTTCGATTCTAGTGCAGAATTTACCGATAATATTGAAAAAAGAGAGTCACTCGGTAAGGTATTTGAAATCATTTTTTTATTGGGGTTGTTGATTGGATTATTTATCTTGGCATTGCTGGTTTTTGATATTTGCCAAGATGGATTAGTCAGATTTGTCACCCCAGGTTTTTTAACAGAAACTCCATCGCGGTTCCCGGATGAGGGAGGTATTCGTCCCGCAATTGTTGGGAGTATTCTGTTGGCAATTATTGTGATGTTAGTTGCAGTGCCAATTGGTATAGGAGCCGCTTTATATTTAGAAGAATACGCTCCTAAAGCTTGGTGGACTGCCATCATCGAAATTAATATTAGTAATCTTGCTGGTGTACCTTCAATTGTGTATGGGTTGCTGGGTTTAGGAGTATTTAATTATTTGTTGGGTTTTGGCCCGGCTTTAATTTCTGGAGCTTTAACTTTATCTTTGTTATCCTTACCAGTAATTATCGTGACATCTAGAGAAGCGATTCGTGCAGTACCGGATTCTTTAAGACACGCTTCCTATGGTTTGGGTGTGACTAAATGGCAAACTATTTACCATCACGTTATCCCCTATGCGATTCCTGGGATATTAACAGGGGTGATTATTTCTGTATCTCGTGCTGTGGGTGATGCAGCTTGTTTAATAGTAGTTGGGGCTGTGAGTTTTTTGACTTTTGATCCTGGGTTATTCCAGAGATTTATGGCTTTACCAATTCAAATTTTTAGTTATCTCAGTCGTCCAGAACCAGGTTTTGCTAATTCATCAGCCGCAACAATTATTGTGATGTTGTTGTTGATTTTAGTATTGAACGGGATAGCGATTTATGTTCGCCAACGCTTTTCAATCACTCGATAGGTATTGCTTTAGGTAACGGCAAATTTTTGCAGATATCAAATAGAAATCTTCAATTTAGGTGTAACGGTCATGACTCACAATGATAATAGAAGTAGGCAAAGTAATAATACACTGATTCAAGAAAGAAATGTGTTTGATATTGAGGGTCTGAGAGTTTACTATAGTGGTTTTTTGGCTTTGCTGGATGTTTATCTACAAATTCCCGAAAAGCAAATTGTAGCTTTTATTGGCCCTAGTGGTTGTGGTAAAAGTACTCTGTTGCGATGCTTTAATCGGATGAATGATTTGATTCCCGGTGCGAAAGTTGAAGGCAGATTAAATTACCGCGATCGCAACATTTACGATCCTAAAATTAACTCAGTCAAATTACGCCGCCAAGTCGGGATGGTGTTTCAAAGACCAAATCCTTTCCCAAAATCCATATATGAAAATATTGCTTTTGGCCCCCGTTCTAACGGTTATAAAGGTAATTTAGATGAATTAGTCGAAGATTCCCTCAGACGCGCAGCAATTTGGGATGAAGTCAAAGACAAACTCAAAGCTAAAGGTACAGCATTATCTGGTGGACAACAACAAAGACTTTGTATTGCACGGGCGATCGCGATGAAGCCAGATGTATTATTAATGGATGAACCTTGTTCCGCCCTTGACCCCATTTCCACGCGCCAAGTAGAAGAACTCTGCTTAGAACTCAAGCAACAATACACCATTATTATGGTGACTCACAACATGCAGCAAGCTTCGAGAGTTGCAGATTGGACAGCATTTTTTAATACCGAAATTGATGAACATGGCAAACGCCGTGGTAAATTAGTCGAATTTAGCCCGACAGTTCAACTGTTCTCTTCTCCAACTACCAGAGAAGCAGAGGAATATATTAGTGGTCGTTTTGGTTAGATGAAAGAGGCTAGTACAACAAGGCAAAAGTAAAAGGTCAAAAGGAAAAAGAAAGAATAGTGATAACATCAGCCTTTTAGCAATTTCTTATGGTCACTGAGCGCCGTCGAAGTGTGGTCACTGAGCGCCGTCGAAGTGTGGTCACTGAGCGCCGTCGAAGTGTGGTCACTGAGCGCCGTCGAAGTGTGGTCACTGAGCGCCGTCGAAGTGTGGTCACTGAGCGCCGTCGAAGTGTGGTCACTGAGCGCCGTCGAAGTGTGGTCACTGAGCGCCGTCGAAGTGTGGTCACTGAGCGCCGTCGAAGTGTGGTCGGTTTATTTACGCCGAACTGTACTAGCCCCTAGATTCATAAACAGCGTTTAATTGTTGCTAACACAGATTCAGAAAGTGCCGAAAAATCATAACCACCTTCTAAACCAAACAGAATCTTTCGAGTTATACCCAAACAGTACTCTGTAAATAAACCATAATCTTCTGGAAGTAAGTTCATACTTGCCAAATGATCGGCGGCATTAGCATCGTAACCGGCGCTGACAATTAATAAATCAGGTTGAAAGTTTTGTAAGAATGGAATTATCTTACTTTCTAACAGTGGGCGATAAGCGTTGATATCACTACCTGGGGGCAGTGGCACATTTAAAACGTTATTATGATAGCCACGTTCGGAAGCTCTACCAGTGCCAGGATAGCAAGGATACTGATGAAGAGAACAGTAGGCAATTTGGGGGTGAGTTTCCACGATCGCCTGAGTTCCGTTACCATGATGTACATCCCAATCCAGAATCGCCACACGCTTAACATCTGGTTGTTCTAGTGCATAAAAAGCTGCGATCGCAGCATTAGAAAATAAACAAAAACCCATCCCAGAATCACTTTCAGCATGGTGTCCCGGTGGACGCGCCAGCACAAAAGCCGGATTTTCTGTAGCTAAGACAACATCAACACCATCTAACCAAGCACTCACCGCCAACAATGCCACATCATAGCTATTAGCTGAAACGGGTGTATCACCATCAAGATAGCCACCGCCACTAGCCGCAATTTCGCCCAGTTTTTTGACGTAGGCGGGGCTGTGGGCTTGTAATAATAAAGACATCAACGATGGGTTGTCAGCAACGGGAGTCGGTTCGCGCCAAGCAATCTTTTCTGCAAATGCCGCTTCTTTTAACGCTGTGACAATGGCTGTTAGACGTTCTGGTTTTTCTGGATGATAATTTCCCGTTTTGTGATTCAAAAACTCATCCGAATAGATGACTGGTAGCATAGGTGGCAATCATCAAAGTTACTGAATGCCATTGTATAGCAGAAGGCAGGGGCAGTGGTTCGGCTTCGCGGTAATCGAGCGAAGCGATGCACTGAGCTTGTCGTTCGCGTAGCGTCTCCGGTAGGAGAAGTGTCGAGATTCACCAACCAGGCAGGAGGCAGGAGTTATCAACTCTTAAACCCACTATCTTGAGACTGTCATTAGTCATTAGTATTGACAGATGACTAATGACCAATGACAGCCTCAACTAGGAAATGTGCCGCTTGAATGCAAACTTGTTTATTTACCCATTTCTGTAAGTAACCGTTGAATTACCACTGCATCTTCAGCATCAGGAACTTTGGATAAGTAATTTTGTAAGTCTGTGACTGCTTGCGGGTAATGTCCTAATTGATAGTAAAGCAGACCGCGATCGCGGATTTCTAACATCGCTGCCGGAAATAACAATAAAATTCGTTCCACAGCAGAGAGGGTTTTTTCCAAATCTTGCTGTTTGAGATATATGTATTTTAAGTTCGTCAGCATCCTAGCCAAAAATTGCCGATTGCTGACAGTGGCTAAAAATTCGGGTTTGAGGCTGACAGGTTGTTGAAACATTTGGGTGAGTCGTTCCTGACAATCTTCTGCAAACATTACCTCACCCCGATTAAAAGCATCCACAAAAATCTCCATATCTGGAATATCAGGACGGATGAGAAAATGTCCCGGTAATCCTATACCCACCATCGGGAACCCAATTCTGTGGGCAATTTCTAGATAAACCAGTGCGAGAGTGATGGGAATCCCGATACGGCGGTCAATCACATCATTTAAAAAGCTGTTGCGGGGGTCGTAGTAGTTGCTACTATTGCCCGTAAATCCCAAATCATCATACAAATACTGATTTAAGCTTTGAATCAACCGCAACGGATAGCGTGGAGTTGGTAAACGTTCTTGAACCTCTTGTGCCATTGTATCGAGGGCATTGAGATATTCTTCCGGGTCAAGGTTGGAATATTCTTCTTGGGCAATGTATAGTGCTGCCTTGGCCAAGTTGATATACTCGTCAGGTTGCTGAATCTCTTGGTAAAAATATTGTCTTGCTGACGAGAAATTCATAAGCAAATTCTGCTGTAAATCTAAGATGAAGCTAGGGCAAATAGGGACTGAGCGATTTTTGCACTTATCTTTATCTTAAGTGAAGAGCATGAAAGTAAAACGCCGAATGCAAAATCGCGCAACTTGATCAAACAGCATTCAGGAATCAGCCTTCAGAAATCAGAATCATAAATAAGTTAGGAGTCTACTAGATAGAAATTTTCATAGCCTGATAAAGCAATTCTGAATGATTTACAAACATCTTTCTACCTTGTCTTGTGTTCATACCTTCCAAATCAGACTGCTATCGTACTGATTTTCTATTTCTCTTGCCATTCTGAATTATTACTGAGAATGTAATCTTTTTCACTCAAAATCTTTATTATAACTAGATAAATAAATGACGAAAATTATTAAAAAATGTCGTTGATTGTGATTCTGATTTATTTTTATCAAAAATTGATTTATTGATAAAATCTGTAAAAATTTGTTTATACCAATTTAAAATTTTCCTTATATTTTATTCGTCTTATTTTTATATTTAATTATAAAAATATCTTGAAGGAATTAGGTTTATTTACAAAGTTTTATTATTGAGTTTGAACTTGTAATCGTCTCAAGTATTTACAAAATCAACTTTTGCGAGTAAATATACAGAATTAAAAATGTAATTATTGTGTAAACAACCGTATTTCTACTATCCAAAAAAATAGTTACCTACTAATCTAATTACATAGACCAGCGAGAACAGATAAAGATTAACTCGCTCAGATTCGGCAGAAATGTGTTTTCAAAGTGTGGTTACAGTACTACGTTGATAATCAGCGATCGCGGCTAGAGATGAATTCAGTTTACAACCATAATACTTGCTACTTTCTGGCATAATTCTTGCTGAAAATCCCCAAGCTTTAGCAAAAAAATATTGCCAACATCACGTTTAATTGGTAGAAAAACATGAAATCTCTCCAGAGTTTTTTCAAAACAGGTGCATTTTCTTTATTAGGTTTAGGATTAGTAACCGCACCTGCCCAAGCTGTCAATATTACTACTAGCAGTGACCCAAATATTTTAGTTAACAACATTTTAGGTTCAGGGATTACAATCTCTAATGCTACCTATCAAGGTGCATCAATAGCATCTGGAATCTTCACAGATGGTTTAGCTTCAGGTATCGGCATAGATAGAGGGATTATTCTCACTACTGGTAATGCAAAATTGGCATCCGGGACAAATACTACTGAAAGTGCATCTAGTAGCAACAAAGTACCTGGTGATACTGACTTAAGTGCTTTAATTTCTGGTGTAAAAACCTTTGATGCTAGTGTATTAGAATTTGAATTTACATCCACAACTGGCAATCTGTTTTTTAATTATGTTTTTGCTTCCGAAGAATATAACGAATATGTAAATTCTCAATATAACGATGTATTTGGTTTTTTCTTAGACGGTAAAAATATTGCCTTAATTCCTGGAACTAATACACCAGTTTCTATTAATACTGTTAATGGTGGTAATCCATTTGGTAGTAATGCCACCAATCCGCAATTATTTAATAATAATGCCTTAAGTGATGGTGGAATTTATAATCTGCAATATGATGGTTTTACCAACATCTTTTCTGCACAATTCTTAGGTTTGAGTGAAGGCGTACATCGACTGAAAATAGCAATTGCAGATGTGGGAGATTATCGTTACGATTCTGCGGTGTTTATTCAAGCAGGTACTTTTTCTGCTGGTGAATTGCCAAAACCAAAACCCACACCCGTTCCGCAACCAACAACTCCAGTACCTACCCCAACACCCGTAAAACAAGTACCAGAACCCACCACTATTGTAGGTATATTGGCTAGTGCTGCTTTTGGTCTGACATCCCTCCGCAAGCAGACATTAGCAGCAACAAAACCTCTCCGCTAAATTTTATGTAAAAATACGGAAACTTCATTATTAAATTACAAAGTAAGAAGTACTCTATAAAAGTAACTTCACAGGAATAACACGTAGTAAGATAACTGCCAAGCTCAAAACTTGTAGTCAAACCCACTGTTTACCAGAATTTGCTGCTTGTTCTGTGATGCGATCGCCTATTAGGAGTAGTTTTCCCCTAAAACACAGTACCCCTAGACAAGTTACTTAACAAACCGCCCGTATTACTACTGGCCTCTTTCTTTGGAAAAACATTCTACTTAAAGTATGGCTAAATCAAATTTTTTTTCCACATTCAGTAAACTAGGACTCACATTAACTACCATCACAGCCATAGGCATGGCAACATCTCATACAGCCAACGCCGCCACCTTGTTGTCTGACAACTTTAATAGTGAAAATGGTGGTGTGGGAAGTTTAAACTACAATGCTTTTACCAACTGGAACGTTTCTGGTGGCAGCGTTGATTTAATTGGGAATGGTTTTTTTGACTTCTTCCCTGGTAACGGACTGTATCTTGATACAGATGGCTCGACCAGTAATGCTGGCAGAATTACATCAAAAACAGCATTTACATTTAATCCGGGAGATTTAGTTGACATCAGTTTCGATCTTGGTGGCGCTAGTAGACGAGGCGAAACTAACTCCGTAATTGTCTCTTTGGGCAGTTTGTTCAACGAAACATTTACCTTACCAGCTAACGAAGCTTTGACTACCATTCGCCGTAGGATTAATGTCGCCACACTCACCACTGCTAATTTAGCCTTTGAAGGCGTTGGTGGAGATAATGTTGGTTTAATCCTGGATAACATTACTCTGTCACGCACAACAACATCAATTCCTGAACCTAGTGCTTGGTTGGGTGTATTAGCATTGGGGGCTTTAGGTACAGTTTCAGTATCTAAGCGTCAACTCCAGAAACTAAAAGCTAAAGCATAAATAAATTTTCACTCAACTTTGTAGCGCCCGTGTCAGAATACATCTGACGCGGTGTTTTTTGTTTTTAGCCTCATTTCCAAAACAAAACACTGGTCTTAAGGAATTACTAACGGAGTTATGTCCCCTTCCGGTGCTACAGTGAAAGATGACATTGCTTAATCTTTTGTCATCAAAGACCTCATCTGAAATATAGCTTCAATCATTAGGCTCAGCATGGTCACCGCAGAAAAAACAAACATAGGCTACATTACCCAAATCATTGGTCCTGTTGTAGACGTTAAATTCCCTGGCGGTAAATTACCGCAAATCTACAACGCTTTGACCATCAAAGGCACTAACGAAGCTGGACAGGAAATCAACCTAACCGTCGAAGTACAGCAACTGCTGGGCGACAACCAAGTTCGAGCTGTGGCGATGAGTTCCACCGACGGTCTAGTACGCGGTTTGGAAGTTGTCGATACAGGCGCTGCCATCAGTGTACCAGTGGGTAAAGCTACCCTGGGTCGGATTTTCAACGTCCTTGGCGAACCTGTTGACAACAGAGGGCCAGTAAATGCGGAGGAAACCTTACCTATCCACCGCGATGCTCCCAAGCTAACTGAACTGGAAACCAAACCTTCCGTTTTCGAGACCGGAATTAAAGTCGTTGACTTGCTAACTCCCTATCGACGTGGCGGTAAGATTGGTCTGTTCGGCGGTGCAGGTGTCGGTAAGACCGTGATCATGATGGAGTTGATCAACAACATCGCTACCCAGCACGGTGGTGTATCCGTATTTGCTGGTGTGGGTGAGCGTACCCGCGAAGGGAACGACCTCTACAACGAAATGATTGAATCTGGGGTTATCAACAAAGACAACCTCAACGAATCAAAAATCGCGCTGGTTTACGGTCAGATGAACGAACCACCCGGAGCAAGAATGCGGGTTGGTTTGTCTGGTTTGACAATGGCTGAGTACTTCCGTGATGTCAACAAACAAGACGTATTGCTGTTTGTTGACAACATCTTCCGCTTTGTACAAGCAGGTTCAGAAGTATCTGCGCTACTAGGTCGGATGCCATCTGCGGTAGGTTATCAGCCTACACTGGGTACTGACGTAGGTGCATTACAAGAACGGATTACCTCGACAACCGAAGGTTCTATCACCTCCATTCAAGCGGTTTACGTACCTGCGGACGACTTGACCGACCCCGCACCTGCAACCACCTTCGCTCACTTGGATGGTACTACAGTACTATCTCGTGGTTTGGCTGCTAAAGGTATTTACCCTGCGGTTGATCCTCTGGGTTCTACCTCAACAATGTTACAGCCCAACATTGTAGGTGACGAACACTACAACACTGCTCGTGCTGTGCAAGCAACCTTACAACGCTACAAAGAATTACAAGACATCATCGCAATTCTCGGTTTAGATGAATTGTCTGAAGATGACCGTCTGACTGTAGCACGCGCTCGGAAGATAGAGCGTTTCTTGTCTCAGCCCTTCTTCGTAGCAGAAGTATTCACCGGTTCTCCTGGTAAATACGTAAAATTGGAAGACACCATCAAAGGCTTCCAGAAGATTCTGTCTGGTGAATTAGATGCTCTACCAGAACAAGCCTTCTACTTGGTAGGCGATATCAACGAAGCGATCGCCAAAGCTGAAAAGCTCAAAGGTTAATACTCAGTGAACAGTCATCAGTGAACAGTCATCAGACATGAAAACTGTTCACTGATAACTGATAACTGATAACTGATAACTGATAACTGAAACATGGCATTAACCGTTCGTGTAATTTCCCCAGACAAAACAATCTGGGATGCTGAAGCTGAAGAAGTAATTTTACCCAGTACAACTGGTCAGTTAGGTATCCTCAGTGGACACGCACCACTGTTAACCGCCTTGGACACAGGGGTAATGCGTGTTCGTGCCGGCAAAAATACTAACTGGCAAGCGATCGCACTTTTGGGTGGTTTCGCAGAAGTAGAAGCTGATGAAGTGACAATTCTAGTCAATGGCGCAGAACGTGGCGACACCATCGATGTAGACAGCGCACGCACAGCTTACAACGAAGCCCAAACCCGCCTAGCTCAAGTTCCAGCAGGCGATCGACAAGCTCAAATCCAAGCTAACCAAGCATACAAACGCGCCCGCGCTCGTTTTCAAGCTGCTGGCGGTTTGGTGTAAACATTGCTCATAATCTGCAATTTTGTAGAGTAGGCTATCTGCTTGCTCTACAAATTTTTTTGAGGAAGTTTTGTGATGAACATCTAACAACCAAACGCGATAACTTCGTTAAGCTACGCTAACGCACTCCCAATCAGCATTAAGGGCTATTCCTGTAAAATCTCTTGATAGCGCATATAGCGCATATATGTATTATTTCCTAGTTTATAATTGGTGTGAATAAATCATAGTCAAACCTTATGTTGCAATCGATTGAAGGAATTTATAAAAATGGCAAAGTAGAACTTGCCGAACTACCATCAGATGTGTCAGAAAGTCGGGTAATCGTAACTTTTTTAGAACCAAGAAATTATTTGCAGCATTCACAAATAATGACATTTGGGATGTTCTCAGGGGAAAATCAATCCACGGAAGACGATTTCGGTATAGCTGAATTTCATGGAGATAGAGAAGATTATTTAGACTGGTCAAAATAATCTATGAAATATGTTGTTGATACCCATGCGCTTATCTGGTTTCTAGAAGGAAACATCGCGCAGATAGCAGAGGCTTTGGAGTTAAGTGTGGATGATGTGAAAAAAGCTGCACAAAAGTCTGATTGACATCCTCCCACCACTAATTCGGGGTACCGAATATAGTGGGGGATTCCAAGAATCACTTCTTGGGTTTCCTCTTTCCACGAGTTGACTTGCTTGAAGGAGTTACCTCAC